>NZ_JUEE01000088.1:0-137586 GCF_000802135.1 Desulfosporosinus sp. BICA1-9 | reverse complement strand
TTAAAGAGACAAAGCCCCTTACCGTTCCCAAATCCCATGCTTATGAAGCCGTGAATTATGCGCTGAACCAGTGGCCGTATTTTGAAAACATCCTTTTAGACGGTCGCCTAGACCTGACAAACAATTTGGTCGAACGAAGTATACGTCCTTTTACAATCGGACGCAAGAATTGGGTTACAATGAAAACGGATCGCGGTGCAGTCGGTAGCTCCATGGTTTACAGCATCATACAAACTGCATTGGCCAACGACCTAAAAGTTTATGAATATCTGGTCTATTTATTGAAACAGATGCCGAATACAGATTTCAACCAATCTCCGGAACTGATTGAAAAGTTTGTTCCTTGGTCGAAAGAGCTACCAGCTAACTGCTACAAAACTAAAAATTAGAAATTCATGTCCAACCTTAGGGTTGGGCTTTTTCTTTGCTTACGTGCGTAGCATTTGACAATTACTTAGTGAGGATATATCCGTCCGTACATGAGCTTATGTTGTTTCGGGTGCGCAGAAAGCGTGATGCTTCAGGCAAGCCAGCCACAGGAGAGTGGAAAACGACGAAAGTCACATCCGACAATGCGGTATGCTCTCAGTTCCAGCCCCGCTAAACGGGGATTGCCTAAAACGGAACGCCGCCCATTTGCGGCTATGGATTAGTCCTGAATATCCGTCATGGCAACACAGCCCCCATAGTAGTCTGAGGCGGTAGCGCAGTCCACATGGCAAAGGGGGGCAGTCCAATCGCCAACACACAAAGGAAAGGTGCGTGAGGCATCATTAGAAGTCCTGCGGCAGTGTTGCAAACCCTGGGCAAGTAAAGCGCAGAACGTAGAGTATCAGTACGAGCGATTGTACCGAAACCTCTACAACCCGGAATTCTATCTTCTAGCCTACAAAAATATTGCATCCTCTCAGGGCAGTATGACATTAAGACGACTGAAAAAGCACATAAAAACCCAGCGGGAAATGGTAAGGCTTTTATTAAAAGGACTATATCAGCTGAAGTTTAAAGCCGAATTAGTTTTGAGTAGCGCATAGAGATTAGACAACTATAAGAAAACTAATTTTGGGGTAGGGGAGGTATATCCATTTTAGAGTTAAATTAAGTAAAAAATGGTTATACAATACATTATAATTGAATTTCTCAATTATGATCAGTGAAAATTATACAGAAGCTAAATTGCTAACTTTGAAACAGAAATTATTTTACTTTGACATTAACATCTCATGGGTGTATACAATTACTAAGCGAGTTTTTATGAATAATGTAGAGAATGGGGGCGTATAAGATGGATGAACAGTATCCGCCTAAGTCAGTTTTAGTGGCCGGTTATGCGCAAGTGCCTAAAGGCTCCGCTAACTACGAACAACACAAAGTTATAGTCGTAACATTGGTTGTAGATCTTGAAACATCAATAATTGTTGATGCCGGAGTTAATATAGACTGGGATGTGATTAATAAATTCTTGCGCTCAAAGGCTATTGGGTTACAATTAGATAATGGGATTGAAGGATATGTTCAGAGTATACGGAGTATGGCATCATTTTCTGCCATTGAATCTTTTATACAGGCTTTTAAAATTTGTTATGAAAGGTATATCGAAATTGCTAGTAAGAATAAAACAATCAAGCAAGTATAAGTACCTGCTTTTGTACATTTTTTCTTTAAATATTAGATCAAAGCGTCTTGACATGCTAAGAGAACAGTGGTATAAATGATACATATTAATTGAATATGCTGGTTATTTATGGGGCAGGCTTTTCAAAGGGTTGCCGTATAGTAAATAAGCTCAGCTATTGAACCCAGGGTATAAAACCGTGGCTTCAATAGCTGAGTTTTTCTATTTTTATCCTGGAATGCGGTGGATACTGTGAAAAAAATAATGAAATTATCTCCAGCACAAAGGACACCGGATTCAGGACAAAGGGCAGTCTCAGTGAGGTCGGTGGGGCATTATATCAGAATGAGTGCAGCATAAGGCAGATAGCTTCTTTTGCCACCGAGGTGGCTCAAAACCTGGAGAATGTTAATAGTTTAAGCGCAAATATTGGCGGGCGGACCGAAACGCTTGTGGGAAAAATAAGGTCTGGTCAAACCAAAATTCAGGAGGTTCTCCTGCAGATTCAGGAAATCAATGACCCTGCATGACTATTGAACAATATAGCAGAGACCTTGCATGTCTCAACACTATATGAGGGGAGCGTTGTTTAGTGCAAAAAATATTGAAACCCGTCATGGATCCTCAGGCGGAGTACGGAAACAAACTGGTTACTGCCGATGAAGCAGTTAAGCGGATTAAGTCAGGAGATCGCATTCAATATGGAGAATTCGCCTCGGTGCCCATTAATTGCGATGCAGCCTTGGCAAGAAGAAAGAATGAACTGAACGATGTATGGATAAGTACCAATACGCTAACTTTTATACCTCAAGCCGTAATATCTGATCCCAGCCACAAGCACTTTATTAACAATGATTTTTTTCACAGCATGGTCGGCCGAAAGCTGTCGGATGCAGGATTAACTTTCTACGTTCCTTCTGCTTATCATGAAGCCTATAAGATAGCGAGAGAATCGCCGGGTCGACGCAATGTTGCTATGGTGACAGTTAACCCGATGGATGAATATGGTTTTTTTAACTTCGGAACAACTACGTCTATTAATCCTCTTATACCCGAGCTGTTTGATCTGGTCATAGTGGAGGTCAATACCAATATGCCGCGTGTTCATGGTCAGAAGAATTACCTACACATTTCACAGATTGATTGCATAATTGAGGGGGATAACCCACCGCTAATGCAAATATCCAAAATAGATTATACGGAGACTGATGATAAGATTGCCCATTACATAATGGATGAGTTGGGAGACGGCGCCTGTCTGCAGTTAGGCATAGGGGCGATGCCCAACCGTGTCGGCTCTTTGATCGCCCAATCCGACATCAAAGACATAGGTGTGCATACGGAAATGCTGGTTGATTCCTTTGTGGATATGTATGAGGCAGGGCGTATCACAAACATGCGCAAGAATATCGATAAGGGGAAATTCACCTTTACCTTTGCACTGGGAAGCGATAAGCTTTACAAGTTTGTTAATAACAATGTCCTGTGTAATGCGGCCCCGTCAGACTATACCAACGATCCATACGTCATCGCTCAAAATGATAATGTATTTTCTGTCTGCGGCTGTCTGGAGGTGGATCTCTTTGGACAGGTATCTTCGGAGTCCAAGGGATCACGTCAGATTTCCGGAGTAGGCGGACAGTTCGATTTTATCTACGGCGCTTTCCGCTCTAACGGCGGCAAGGGATTTTGCTGCATGCATTCAACCGTCAGGGACAAGGACGGCAAACTCACATCCAGGATCGTCCCTGCCTTCGCTCCTTCAACAGCTGTCACGGTACCACGATATATAACCAATTACGTTGTAACAGAATATGGCTTGGTGAATCTCAAAGGCAAGGCGACATGGCAAAGGGCGGAGGAACTAATCAATATCGCGCACCCTGACTTTCGCGACGAACTGATCAAGCAGGCGGAAAAAATGAAGATCTGGCGGTACACAAATAAGCAATAGAACTAATTCTTTTTTCAGAAAAAGTTACCATTCTTCAGAGGTAACTGCCAAATATAAGGTTTATCATGTTTGACTGAAAGCCGGTGATATATGACAATATGAAGTCGCAGTTCTAACTATATTTTTTAAATTTTATATCAATTAATATGTGGATATTTAAAGGAGGAGTCATAAATGATTACTATGAAAGAAATTTATTCCGAACTGTCAACCGTTCTTAAGAACAACACTGCCAAAAACAAGGGAATAAGCGGTGTATTCCAGTTTGATATCAGTGGAGAGGATGCCATGTCTTTTTCAGCAAAGCTTGAAGATGGCTCTCCCACCCTGAATGAAGGTGAAACTGACAGCCCGACAATTACGATTTCAATGGATTCAAATGATTTTAAAGACATGGTGGCAGGCAAGTTAAACGGGACTATGGCTTTTGTGAGCGGCAAACTGAAGATTAAAGGCGACATGGCTCTGGCAATGAAACTAGACAACATAATTAAAGCTTAGCTTTGCACAAAACTTTTTCTCATATTAGTGTTAATTATTGTTGCCCTGGGAGTGCTAATTTTTAGTGTAATGGTATTTTACAGGTTTTTCTGAATTAGCTCAATATAGTTGGTTAAATAATTCTGGCTCTTACCGGCTGAAAAAGCAATGCTGGGGACTGGCTGTTTATAGCTTTATAAGATGGAAAGATTCCATGCTTTTGAGCAAAATTTACGGGGGGATAGTTTTTATGGAAACAAGAGAATTTACCTGGGAGCCTGCACCTAGTAAAGAACTGGAAGCCTATGCTAAACGATTTGAGAAAAGAGTGGAAAAGGTTACTGACGGAATATATTCAGCCATCGGGTATGCGCTGGGCAATATCATTCTGGTGGTAACTGACCACGGCAACGTAATCATTGATACCACTGAAAGTATGGATGCTGCCCAGGAAGTCAAAAAGGAATTCGACTTAATATCAAACCAGCCTACCCTGGCTGTTATATATACCCACGGGCACCCGGACCATATTATGGGAACCTCTGCCTTTGCTGACGAAAATACTGAAGTCTACGCCCATAAAAAAACCCTGGATTTCTACAAAACACAGTTCTTAAAAATATGGCCGATACTGAGTACCCGGTCAAGCAGGCAATTTGGAGCGTACCTTCCGAAAGGGAATGTGGCCTGTAGTGGCCTAGGACCTTTTTTGAGGAGCGAACACCAAGAGCACAAGCCATTTTTTGTTCCTCCCACCAAGGTATTTGATGACAATTTGGAAGTAACAATTGGAGGGCAGAAATTTGTACTTGTTCATGCCCCCGGGGAAACCGACGACCAAATCTTTATATGGATGCCCGAAAAGAAAGTACTATTTTGCGGAGACAATTATTATCCTTCTTTTCCGAACCTGTACGCAATACGTGGAACCTCGCCGCGCCCGGTTCATGGCTGGATAACCTCCCTGGACAAAATGAGGGACCTTGGCGCGGAGTACCTTGTGCCAAGCCATACTGAACCCATTCGTGGTTCAGAACGCATAGATGAGTTGCTTACTTTATACCGGGATGCTATTCAGTACGTTCACGATTCTGTAATACGGGGCATTAACAAAGGAAAAACACCCGATCAACTTACCGAGGAAATCAAACTTCCCGCCCACTTCACTAAACATATTGAAACCCTGGAGATATACGGCAAGGTTTCATGGTCGGTACGTTCCATATTTAATAGCTATCTGGGCTGGTTTGACGGTAACGCAACAGGGCTTGAACCTCTGCCTTCAGCGGAGAGGTCAAAAAGAATAATCAATCTGGCAGGAGGCCATCAGAAGCTACTCAATGAGGCAAAAAGCGCTCTTGACAGAGACGAGGATCAGTGGGCTGCTGAAATATCAGATATGCTTTTGGCGGTTAATCCCGAAGACAGTGCCGCCCGTGAGATAAAGATACATGCGCTATTTAAACTTGGTGACAGAATGTATAACTCTAACGGTCGGTCGTATTATTATTCCCAGGCCTATGAGATGCTGGGTAAAATAAGCTTCATAACACCAAAAGCTGATGCCCGTTCAGCTCATGCAGTGCCATCGGAGAGTGTTTTTGAAATGATGTCAGTATACATTGATCCTGTTGCCAGCGCCGATATGGTTTTGTCGGTTGGTTTCAGAATTACAGATACCGGAGAAAGATATATGTTCAAAGTTCGCCGTGGGATAGCGGAGAGTCGTGCCGGTTTTCCAGAAAATCCGTCACTGGTTATCGATGTGACTAGTAATACATGGAAGGAAATTGCCTTTGGTGTTTCCGATCCGCGCCAGGCATTTGCCGACGGACGAATGAAAATAAACGGGGATGTTCAGAAATTAGGTGAATTCATAAGCCTTTTTAAACTGTAGTTTGTTTCAGCCATTTACCCCCTAATGAACATTTTTTGATCTTTACTCTTTGAATATCAAAGATCCAAGTCAGTTTCTTTCTTGCGTAGTTGAATAAATGATTATTTATAATAGCACAAAGGTGGTATTAAGTGGAATTGAAGGAGAAATCGGCATACCGCTGGGCAATGCTTATTCTTTTACTGATAATAAACTTGCAGGTTGACGGAGCAGCTGTTACATCTCTTTCCGCTGTTTTCCCCACCATTGCCAAGGAATTTAAGCTGAACTACTCACAAATAAGTGTGATCTGGGCGGCAATACCTCTAGGCGTATTATTATTCTGTATCATTGGGGGCATATTGGCCGACCGCTTTGCCTATAAAAAAGTATTGAGTGTCTCACTTTTGTGGACCGCGGTATTTGGTGGGTTACGCGGTTTCTCGTCCAGTTATGAAAGCCTTCTGATCTGTAACCTCTTAATGGGGATGGGTATTGGCGTAATCGTTCCCAATTTGAGCAAAGGCGTTGCCATGTGGTTTGGGTCAAGAGAACTCAGCCGGGCGAATGGAATACTGTATTTGGGTGTCACTGTCGGTATGGGGCTAGGATTGGCCCTAGGAGTTCCATGTGCATCTTTGGTTGGCGGCTGGAGAAATTTAATGTTATTGCTTGCGGTAATTAATATCGCCATTTTTATTATGTGGATTGCAGCAGCCAGGGAACGTGACACTACAGGTGCGGAGTCAAGTCAGCGCCCCCCCATGTGGGATGGAATGCACCGGGTCTTCAAAGTCAAAGAAATTTGGTTAATTTCATTTGTAGAGTTTATTACTATAGGAGGGCTGATGGCAGCTTCTGGCATACTGCCAACTTTTATGGTGAGTAAGGGGATGTCTGATGCCGAAGCAGGCCTATTTACTTCCTTGGGTAGCCTGGCATCTATCGTGGGATTAATTGTTGGTCCATATTTTTCAGATAAAATTGGCCTTAGAAAGATATTTACTTGGCCGCTTTTTCTTATCATCGCAGTTACGGCGCCGCTTCTGGCAATTTTGTGGAATTGGCCTCTGTACATGGCTGCATTCCTCAGCGGGTTTTGCCACGGCTGCGCTTTGCCGCAACTTAGATCAATTGTTATAGAGCTTGAAGAGATAGGGCCAAAGCTGGCAGGCAGCGCCTTTGGTGGAATATTCACTTTTAACCGGATAGGAGCTTTCCTTATTCCGCTTATAGTTGGTAACATTATGACCATTACTGGTAAACCGATAGCAGGGTTTATTTTTATAGGAGTTATAAATTTAATTCCGGTAATACTGATGCAATTTGTAAGAGAGACAGGGCAAGGGGCAAAAGCGCTTAAACCGGTGAGGTAAACTGATACGTGTTTGTTCTGACATAATTATTTCAAGTAAATGATTATTCTTATGATTGTTTATGTGAAGGTAATGGTGCTTGATTTGGAAGATAAACTGGCAGGTGGTCTTAGTTGTGAGATAAAATAGGGAACTACACTAATGTTTTAGCTAGTGAATTGTCAGTTAAAATCTGAAATATGAGTTTTATTAGCATTTTTACAATTTCGATACAATACTCATATAACCCATTAAAGGAGGTTTTACCATGTCACAGTTTTATCCGCTCTTTATCGGCGGCAGAAAGGTACCTGCCCTCTCCGGCGCAACGTTTGAAGTCATTAATCCTTCCAACGGTGAAGTTTGCGCAACCGTTGCCAGGGCAGGCTTGGAAGATGTGAATGAGGCAGTCCGGGTTGCTAGGCAAACCTTTGAGTCCGGGACCTGGAGCCGGGTGTCGCATAAGGAACGGGCAAATATAATGTTCAGAATTGCCGACATGATTAACAAGCGGGCGCATGAACTTGCTACTTTGGAATCAATGCAATCAGGCGGGACACTTCGCAGAACCATGGGCAGTGATGTTCTTCAGCTACCGCAGCAATTTGCCATCATGGGGCAAATTCTCAATAACTTTCCTATACGGGAGGAATTGCCTTGCGTCGCCGTGCCGGGGCCTTCGATCAATATTATTGAGCGCGAGCCGATTGGTATCTGCGGTTTAATAACTCCATGGAATTTTCCAATGATCCTCGCCGGATGGAAACTGGCGCCCGCCATCGCCATGGGTAATGCAATAGTAATCAAACCAGCTTCGAATACACCTCTTACAACGCTCTTGCTTGCGGAAATTTTTCAGGAATGCGGCTTGCCCGATGGAGTTGTCAATGTGGTGGCGGGACCTGGCGCCCTAATTGGGGAGGCCATCGTCACCCACCCTGAAGTGGACAAGATTTCATTTACCGGCTCTACAGCGGTAGGCCGCCGCATTATGCAGCTGGCCTCTCATACAGTTAAGCGCCTGACGCTTGAACTGGGCGGAAAAAGCCCAGCGATCATGCTGCGTGACGCCGACCTGGACCTCGTTTCCGAAGGGGCGCTATTTGCGACATTCCTGCACAGCGGTCAAATTTGCGAGTCTGGCACCCGCTTACTGGTACCGCGCGAATTGCAGGATGACATAGTGGATCGCCTAATCGCCAAAGCCTCAACAATTGCCATTGGCAATGCCATGGAACTTACTACAGGTATGGGGCCGATTGTATCCAAAACACAGCGGGATACCATTCTCAATTACATTCAGGCTGGTATTGAGGAAGGCGCCGTTCTGGCGTATGGAGGCAAAATCCCCGATTTGCCGGCGGAATTGGCGGGCGGCTTTTATATTCAGCCCACCATTTTTAAAAATGTTGACAATTCTATGAAGATCGCTCAGGAAGAAATCTTCGGGCCTGTTCTATGTGTCATTCCCTATGATACGGAAGGAGATGCCATCCGCATTGCCAATGACTCAATCTATGGCCTGGCGGCCGGTGTCTGGAGCAAGGACATCACCAGAGCGCAGAATATCGGACGCAAACTCAGGGCCGGCACAGTCTGGATCAACGACTGGCATATGCTTCGGCCGGATGCTCCGTTCGGCGGCTACAAACAATCAGGCTTTGGCAGGGAATCCGGCTATCAGGTATTGTTCGAATACTCCCAAACGAAACACATGCACACCTCCATGGTTCCTGACGTTAACCAAAGGTTCTGGCACCAGCTGCTTTTTGACAGCTGGGCTACAAAATAGCCGCCATGCAAGTGTTAGCGCACGGTTTGGTGGCGGCGATGCTAAAGCAAGTCCGGCAGGACAGGCTGGGCAACCTTCTTTTTTATATCGGGGAGGGCTGCTGCGACGGCACCGCCCCGTATTTGTATGAAAATTTCATAGTGGAACCTACGGCGGTCCAAATCGGTTCAGCGTATGGAGTACCGGTTTACACCTCGCAGCGGCTGGCGGCTTTACATACCGGTAAGACCTTGATATTGACTGTAATTACCTCTGTGGGTGACAGGTTTTCCATTGAAAGTGACCACGGCCTTCAGTTAGTACTGTTGCCTCAACCTAGAAAGGATGATATTTAATGCCTACACAAACTTATTTCCGGTTTGATTTTCGCACCTCTGTATCAGCAGGACCCGGTGCCCGGGCATTTCTTCCGGCACATATGAAAGAGCTTGCCGCCCGGCGCTGGATGATTATAACAGATAAGGGCATTATCAGCGCCGGAATTATCGACAAACTAATGGAATCATTCGACGGGCCTCATGATTTGCACATCGTTACCATATTTGACGAAGTCTTGCAGGATGCAAAAATGTCCCTGGTTAATAAAGCCGCGGGAATCGGACGCCAGCTGGCTGTAGAAGGTATTCTGGCCGTCGGGGGTGGCAGTGTTTTGGACACGGCCAAGGGAGTAAAAATGCTGCTTGCCTCCGGACTTACAGATATAGCAGACACTGTGCCGGCAAATACCGGATTATATGTAGGTGAGCTGGCCAAGCCGCTGGGAATAAAGCACATTGCCGTCCCAACCACGGCAGGGACAGGATCCGAAGTTTCTCCTGTCGCCGTCTTTTTAAATGAAACCGACCATGTAAAAGCCAATTTGCTGCATCCATACATTAATGCTGATATTGCAGTACTTGATCCTGACTTGACAGTAGGGCTTCCGCCCAAGATTACCGCCTTTACTGGATTCGACGCCCTGACGCATGCTATCGAAGGCGTGGCGTGGCCATATCAGGGGCAGATGTATGATGCCTTGGGGCTGCAGGCAATTCGTCTGATTGAGCAGAATCTGGCGAAGGCTGTTTCCAATGGAGCGGATGTCGACGCCCGGATGAACCTTTTGACCGCCAGCTGTATGGCGATTATGTCGTTCTCGTCGCTTGGAGCCATCCCGGTTCATAACTGTGCCCACGCCCTGGGCGCAATGTATGACATACCGCACGGTCTGGCCAACGCCGTGCTGCTGCCCATAGTAATGGAGGCGCTGCCGGAACTGTACCTGCCCAAGATAAATGCATTGGCCGATGCACTCGGGATCAAGGAGAAAGCAACACCGGATGAACTGCACCAAATAGCTGTAGCAAAAATCAGGGTTCTCCAAAATGAACTAGGCCTGCCTGCAAACTTACTTCAATTCGGACCAAAGCCAGAGGAGATGCAGCAGGCCATAACCAACGTTTTGTCCGACCCAGCCGGTTTAGTTTTCAAGATACCTCTTGAACGTCTGATCAAAATTCTGGGTAAAGCCTTGTTCGACATGTAGGAATTGCTTGTAACATCGTTGTACTCTTACACAAAAACCCAAGAACCAAATCAGTTTCTACGGAGTGATGTTTTTGACAAGATTCGCTTTTGTGACGCCTGAGGTTCTGCGATCGCTTCAAATAAGGTTTTGCTGGTTGAATGGGCAACCACACAAGCCAGCTCCTTGATTAAAAATGGTCGGCCCCTAACCCAAGCCCAAAGAAAGTTAGCGCTAGGAAAACGGGGAACTCTAGCAGTAGGAATGATAACCTAGAAGCCCTTAACCTCTTCAGTTGAAGGTCAAGGGAGTATCGGTAAAACTACTTTTTTTAAGTAGAAAGCGATACTCCTTTTTTATGCTTTAAAAGAATTTAGTGTAAATTAAATAATTGATATTTCTTTTAAAGCATCTTGTAATTAAATCTTTATCAAAGGAAGTCTTTCGTTTATGCTAATCCCAACTTTCTTAGTCTAGCATAAAGGCGGGTTCTACTCATTCCAAGCTGCTTTGCAGCCTCACTCTTATTGCCTTTGGTCGAATCAAGAATAGCGAGAATGATCTCCTTTTCAGCAATGTTTAGCTTGTCCCTATAGACTTCCCTAACAGCGTCCTGTTTTTCAGTTCTTGATAAGTTCCTAGTGCTATCTACCTTCAGGAGGTAAGAAGGCAAGTGCTCTAGCGAGATTTCTCCCTTAATGACGAAATTAGCCGCACGCTCAATTACATTTTCCAACTCTCTTATGTTGCCGGGCCAAGAGCAGCTGGAAAATATGTCCAAAACCTCAGGGGAAAATCCGGTGATGTCCGTTCCTAGGATACGATTGAATTTTTCTATAAACCTAGTTACTAATAACCCTATGTCCTCCGTGCGTTCCCGCAATGGAGGCAGATGAAGGTTGATTACGTTCAAGCGGTAATACAAATCTTCCCGGAAAGTACCGCTTGTTACTGACTTACGCAAATCGTGGTTGGTTGCGGCAATGATCCGGACGTCGACTCGAATGCTCTTGGTTCCTCCAATTCGTTCAAATTCTCGCTCTTGGATGGCCCTCAAAAGTTTAGTTTGTAGACTTAATGACATGTCACCAATTTCATCCAGGAAAAGGGTTCCTTTGTCGGCCATTTCAAAACGTCCTGGTTTTCCGTTGCGTTGTGCCCCCGAGAAAGCGCCAGGCGCATAGCCAAACATTTCCGATTCAAGCAAATTTTCTGGAATTGCTGCGCAGTTGATGCTTACAAAGGGACCGTTGCGCCGCTGACTGCAATAATGAAGAGCCTGAGCAACCAATTCCTTGCCAGTTCCACTGTCACCTGTAATTAGAACGGTTGAATTTGTGCGTGACACCTTTTGAATTTCTTCCTTCAAGTACAGCATTGGCGGACTAGTGCCTATTATGGTCTTCAGTTCAAACTGCGAGGTTTTTGACTTTTGCAACTCTTCCTTGTAATATGCTACCTTGCTTTGTAATGAGTTGAGTTTTTTTACTAGTTCCTGTATTTCTGGTAGCTGCGGAAATACGATTTTTCCAACGGCTCCGGATGGTACACCATCTATGACAATGGGCAACCTTGAAACGATAAACTGTTTATCGTCAATATTTTGAATCTCACTGAACTCGGGTACCCCTGACTTAGCTACAATGTGAAGCCGGCTATTTGTCATGATTTCTGTGACATGTTTGTTCAGAACTTCTTCGGGTCGGATCTTTAAGAAATCAGTAGTTGCTTTATTAACTAAGGTGATACGGCCGCATTCGTCCACCACGATAATTCCGTCATAAATAATGTTTAGCACAGTATCCAAGGTGCGATTTAAGTTTTTAACTATTTCGAGTTCCTTTGCCGCTTGCTCCAATTCCGTTAGGTCGTGAAAGACGGCCACTGCTCCGTTTACTGCTATTCCATCTGAAATGGGCATGACATTAACAACTGTATGAATATCACCATGAATGTATTTAATGCCTATTATTGCTTTCCCCTGTTCAAATACTGGACGGAGATCCAAACCGGTGAGTACGCTTTTACTGGGCGACCCGAGCGTCTTCTCACTGCTGAGACCCAACATCTTTTCTGCGCTCTTGTTTATCAGAGAAACGGATTCACTGGCGTCAAAGGCCACGACGCCATTATGCATTGCATTCAATACAGCTGTGAGCTGAGCATTTAAAAGGTTAGACTTTTTTAACAGGCTTAAAACTGTATTGGTTTTGGTAACTACTCCAACTACTCTAGTATGTTCATCTACCACCGGTGCAGATCCTACCGGACTCATTTTGATCACCTGTTCTACAATGGCAGATGGTATGCTTTCAGGTACACTGTAAACGTCTTTGGTGATCCAAGGGTCAATATAATCCTCCAAGGAAGCTTTATGCAGAAGGGCATTGTAAAGATTGGTCCGGGTAAAAAGCCCTATTAGGCGCCTCTCCTCAGAAACTACGGGAAGCGCATCAACTTTAGTCTGCTTAAAGGCAAGTATCGCCCTTTCCAAAGTATCGCCGCAATAAAGATTGGTTATGTCAGTATTGATAATGTCCTTAATATGCATTTAATCACCTTCTATGTAAAATTTGAGGCAAATCAAGCTAAAAAGGTCCTTTTGCTTTAATAATAACACAGATGATTGGAAAGCTGTAATGAAATCTATACAGGACATTTTAATGTGTAATGATATAGATACAGGAAAGTAGTGCCTCGTTTTTTTTGAATAGATTTTACTTAGTGCAATCAATCAAGTTGCATTGCAAAAGGATATGATTTAGGTAACCTGTGCTTGTTACCAGGGTTATTTGTTCGAAAAATAAAGGTTATCTTCATCATCCAAGGTTGTGGCTCTGCTTTTTGGCATGTGAATTGCTTAGTTGTATTAACACTCAGAAAATTCAAAGAATTAAGACTTAGTAAAGGAGTTGAAAGCGTACTGGATTTATGAAACAGCACGTATTCGTGTTGCCCATATCTCAAAAACAAGGAAAAAGGGGGATGTTCTTTTTGGTAAACACTTTGACATTGGGCCGCGAGAATCTTGGGTGCTGTTGGAGTAAGTATGGGAACGGTGTTTTTGGCTAGTGAAGTGTGCCGTAAAATTGGCAAGAGCTACAATGAACAATTGATAAGAGATGAAGCGTATGACACCCTTATTGCTGCAAAAAGTGTTAAATAACCAACCGTAGGAGGAAAAAATATGAGTAACAAAGCAAGAGTGATTGGTGTGGGTATGGTTAAGTTTGTTAAACCCGGCGCCCAGGAACCATATGAGATTATGGCTGCCAAAGCGATAAGGGAAGCTTTGAAAGACGCCGGAATTGAGTATGGACATATTCAACAGGCCTACGCCGGGTATATTTATGGGGATAGTACGTGTGGACAAACTGCCTTATATAAGGTTGGTATGACCGGGATACCGGTTGTTAATGTAAACAACAACTGTTCGTCCGGTTCTACCGCTTTGTTCTTGGCCAGACAAGCTGTGGAATCAGGCGCTGTTGAATGTGCTTTGGCCTTTGGTTTTGAGGAGATGAAACCTGGTGCGCTCGTTTCGAACTGGGATGATCGTACCTCTCCGTTTGAGTGGATTGAAAAGAGCTTGATCAACTTGGTTCCTGATCAGCCAAACGCTCCTATTGCATTGAAAACTTTCGGGGCTGCAGGTAAGGCTTATTTGGATAAATATGGCGCAAATCAGGACATCTTCGCCAAAGTTGCAGTTAAAACACGCAGCCATGCAATCCACAACCCCTATTCCATGTTCCACACCCCTCTGACTGTGGAGGAAGTGATGAATGCTCCCTTGATTTATGCACCCTATTTGACCCGTTTAGAAGCATGTCCCCCCTCTTGCGGTGCAGCGGCAGCCATTGTCTGCAGTGAGGAATTCGCCCGTAAACATGGGATTTCCAATTCGGTAGAGATAGTTGCTCAAGCGCTGACCACCGATACCGAAACAAGCTCGGAAAATCCCATGAACATAGTGGGTGCAGATATGACTCGCCGTGCCGCCAAGCAAGTTTATGAAAAAGCAGGCATTGGCCCGGAAGATGTGGATGTGGTGGAACTGCATGATTGTTTTACTCCTAATGAGGTAATTACCTATGAAGGACTTAGCCTGTGCAGCGAGGGGGAGGCAGAGAAGTTTGTTAACGACCGCGACAATACTTACGGCGGCAAGGTAGTGGTCAATCCGTCGGGTGGACTAATGTCAAAGGGGCATCCCATCGGAGCCACCGGTCTGGCCCAATGCACCGAGCTGGTATGGCAACTGAGAGGCCAGGCTGATAAACGTCAAGTACCAGGGGCAAGAATTGCTTTACAGCATAATTTAGGCCTTGGTGGTGCTTGTGTAGTGACTATGTACCGTCAGAGTTAGAAGGCTGGTTAGTAATTAAGAGGAGGGGGACATTATGAGTATTGGGGAACACCTGGTCAGAAACCTATTAATTGGGGAATTGCTCAGCAGAAACTCCAGAAAGTATCCTGATAAGCTGGCTTTTAAAGAGGGAGACCGGAAGTTTAGTTATGCTGAGTATAATTTCCGGGTTAATAAACTAGCCAATGCTTTAAGGGAACTGGGCATCGGACATGGGGATAAGGTTGCAATTCTATTGTTTAATGGCATTGAGATAATTGACTGTTACTTTGCTCTTGCCAAGCTGGGGGCTGTGGCTGTACCGGTGAATTTCCGTTTTGTTGGCCCTGAGATAGTCTATGTGGTTAACGATTCTGATTCAGTTTCAGTTATTTTTGAAACAAGCTTTGAAAAGACCATCGATTCCGTCAGGGATCAGCTTTCAAAGGTTAGACACTTCATTTCCGTCTCTACTCAAAGTGTGTTGCCTTATGCAATTAACTATGATGAATTTCTGGAAAAAGGCAGTGGGGAAGAACCCCTCGCAGTAGTAAATGACAATGATCCAGCTCAAATCATGTACACATCAGGAACAACAGGAAAACCCAAGGGCGCAGTATTATCCCACAAAAACCAAATATCCAACGCGCTAAGTGTATTGGTTGAACGTGTGTCTAGTTCAGATGAAGTGTATCTGTGCATCCCTCCTCTCTTTCACGAGGCCGCTCTGGCCGTAACTCTGGAGACAGTAATGCTTGGTGGTTCAACTGTAATTATGAAGCAATTTGACCCTGCAGCAGTTGCCGAAACATTAGAAAAAGAAAAAATAACTACAGTTCTTCTGGTTCCGGCAATGTGGAATATGCTACTTCAAATGCCAAATTTGGAAAAGCACAATTTCAGCTCTTTTTGGCTGGCTATTACCGGGGCTGCCATTTTACCCCAGAGCCTGAGAAAAGCTATTTCTAAAACCTTCCCTAATGTTAAGCTCTATGATATTTTCGGTCAGACAGAAATGAGCCCGGCCACAACACTCTTAAAACCCGAGGATGCTCTACGTAAGAATGCCTCAGTGGGGAAACCAATCATTGGGGTTGAAGTCAGGGTTGTAGACGACAACGGGCAGGACGTCCCGGTTGGGCAAGTTGGAGAGATTATTTACCGCAGCCCCGGAATGTTATTGGAGTATTACAAGAACTCTGAGGCTACAAGTCAAGCTATAGTGGATGGCTGGTTTTACAGCGGCGATCTAGTACGTTTGGATGAAGAGGGCTATGTCTATGTAGTTGACCGCAAGAAAGATATGATCATCAGCGGTGGCGAGAACGTTTATCCAGCCGAAGTTGAAGAAGTCCTGTATGGACATGGGAAGGTTTTGGAAGCGGCCGTGATCGGTATTCCCAGTGAAAAATGGGGTGAGGGAGTTCATGCAGTGGTTGTGCCAAAACCTGGAATGTGTATTACGCCCGAGGAAATAATGGAGTATTGTACCTCAAACATGACGAGCTACAAAAAGCCCCGCTCCGTTGAGATAGTTGCTGCCCTTCCGCGCAATGCTTCGGGCAAGGTACTTAAGGGTATACTGCGGGAGAAGTATGGTAATGCCGTAAAATACTAGTAATCATTAACTTGCGAACGAAGGGATACAGAATGTATTTTGAGGAGTTCTTTGTAGGGCAAGTTTTCACCAGTTCCTCCTATTTGGTTACCTTAGAGGAGATCACGGAATTCGCGGCACGGTACGACCCACAGTACATGCACGTTGATGCAGAGAAAGACAAAAAAGTATTTTTAAAGGGATCATCGCTTCCGGAGCCATACCATGTTCAATTGCCATAAAGTTGTGGGCGGAGATGGGTGTTTTAGGGGATCAGGCCATCTGTGAGGTGGGATGGAGCAAGTAATGTTTTTAAGAGCGGTTTACCCTGGTGATTCCTTAACGATACGGGGTGAAACCCTAGAACTGACTTCTTCCACCTCTAAAAATGGAGGTTATGTTACAACCCTTATCAACCCAAAGTATAAATTTGCGGGTGTTCAGGCCGGTGCGAATACAAACGAAATACTACAGAAATTAGGCATTTCCAAAGCAGACTATGACAATTTAAAGACAAAAGATGTTTTTGGCTGAGTTCTCTTAGAATTTGAATAAAGGGTACCGCTTATTAATAATCGAGATTTGTGAAAGGGGCCCAAGCAATGTCTAATAAGAATCTCAAGGTGGGGCAAGAGGTAGCAAGTTTTGAATTTACTATTGAAAAGGGAAAACTGCGAGAGGTGGCCTTAGCGATTGGCGATTTGAATCCAATTTACCTTGATAGTGACGCTGCCAAGGAAATAGGGTATCAAGATGTTGTTGCTCAGCCAACTTTTGGATTTATCATGGGTCTATGGGGTGGGGCAGACTTCGACGTCTTAGTCCGAGAACTGGACATGAATCCAATTAAAGTGCTACATGGGGAACAGGAATTCTTGTATTACGATGAAATCAACCCCGGGGAAGTATTGTCAGCCCACTGTAAACTTAAGAATTTAGAGGAAAAGAAGTCTATGTATGTTTTCGGGCTGGAAACAGAGTATTTCAATCAAGAAGGCGAGCTGGTACTGATATCTCGTTCTACCATAATTGAGCGGAAGTAAGGAGGGGATAAAATGTTAAACAATACCGCAAATGTTCACAACTTAAAAGTCGGGGATGAGTGGCCCGTCCTACGAAAAAAACCCATAGACGAAGTTCAGCTTGTAAGATATGCTGGTGCATCCGGTGATTTTAATCCGCTGCATTATGTGGAATCGTTGGCCCAAAAAGCCGGCTTTAACAAGCTCATCGCCCAGGGAATGCTGGTGATGGGTTTTGTTGGGCAGGCAGTATCCGGTTGGATACCAAACAAATTTCTTCGCAGGCTAAGGGTGCGTTTTGTAAATGTAACCTATTTAGGAGATACCATCTCGGTAGTAGGCAAGATAATAGAAATGAGGGAGGAAGGCCAGGAGGTTGTTGTAACTAGTGAAGTGAAAGCAATTGATCAAAACGGTGAAGAAAAGATTACAGGTCTTTTTGAAGCAGTATTACTCAAATAACGCAGTTAAGTTTAAGCAAAATCAGGAGGGATTTTTAGTATGGAAGCTATGTTAAAAGATATGAATTGTATTATTACCGGGGCCGGTAGAGGAATAGGTCGGGCTACTGCTATGTTATTTGCTAACGAGGGCGCTAAAGTATTGGTTACCGATTTAGATAAGGAGCCAGCGGATGAAGTTGTCGCTGAGATTCGGGAGGCGGGCGGCACTGCGGTCGCTTTTGCGGGGGACGTCTGCGGAGCAGATTTCCCGAATGAACTGGTAAAAACTGCCGTCGAGAACTTTGGTCCGAGAATTGATGTAATTGTCAATAATGCCGGATTTACCTGGGACGGGGCACTACACAAAATGTCTGACGAACAGTGGGAAACGATGATGCAGGTCCATATCACCGCCCCCTTCCGGATTCTGCGAGCTGCTGCTCCATATATCAGGGATGTTGCCAAGAAGGAGATAGAAAACGAAGGTAAAAGCATTGCTCGTAAAGTTATCAACGTTACTTCGGTAGCAGGTCTCGATGGCAATGCTGGCCAAGTTAATTATTCCAGCGCCAAGTCGGCTATTGTTGGTTTCACCAAGACCCTGGCCAAAGAGTGGGGCCCATTAAACGTATGTGTTAACGCTGTGGCATATGGTGTTATTGGTACTAGGCTAACTCAACCCAGGGAACTAGGAACCACCATTAAGGCGGGGGACAAGGAACTAGTTGTTGGAGTCTCGCCCCAAATACTTCAGGCTGTTAAAACACTTTGTCCGTTGGGCAGGGTGGGTACTCCTGAAGAGGCCGCATCTGCTATTTTGTTTTTGGCATCTCCTCTTTCCAATTACATTACTGGCCAGGTGTTGAGGGTAACCGGAGGAATATCTCTCTAGTGGGCCGTTTTTCATCAACGGCACCTATAAGTTAAGATGAAAGGAGAGCTGAACAAGTGGCTCTGGATTTAAACAATGAAGACTATAAAATTTTTCGTAATTCTTTTAAAAAGTTTTTGAAGACAGAAGTGATCCCCCATTACAACGAGTGGGAAGAAAAAGGGATAATCCCGAAGGAGTTGTACTTGAAAGCGGGAAAGATGGGGTATCTCTGTCCTTGGCTGGAAGAAAAATATGGTGGTCCTGAAGCGGGCTTGGAGTATTCTGTAATAATTGCAGAGGAAATGGTAAAGGCAGGGGCTATCGGCGTGTTATTCCCCTTGCACAGCGATATTGTTGCTCCATATATATATAGCTTCGGGACAGAGGAACAGAAACTGCAGTGGTTACCTAAGTTTGCCAGCGGCGAAATCATATCTGCTATTGCCATGACAGAACCAAACACAGGCTCGGATCTTGCTGCGATAACAACTACTGCTGTTCTAGACGGAGATGAGTACGTTATCAACGGGGCCAAGACCTTTATTTCCAATGGAATAAACACGAATTTAGTTGTTGTAGCCTGCAAAACTGATCCAAAGGCTATTCAACCTCATCGAGGAATTAGCCTTATTGTGGTCGAGGAAGGTACGCCCGGATTCATTAGGGGCCGTAAACTGGACAAAATGGGTTTTCGCTGCCAGGACACCGCAGAGCTGTTCTTTGAGGATTGTCGTGTACCGCGCGCAAACCTTCTCGGTGTGGAAGGAATGGGTTTCAAGTATTTAATGCTAAAGCTGCAGCAAGAAAGACTGTTCGGTTCAATATGGGGCCAGGCCATGGCCGAAAAGATGCTAAATGAAACTATGGATTATTGTAAAAGCAGGAACATCTTTGGCAAACCGGTTTCAGCCTTTCAGCATAATTCTTTTAAACTGGCGGAAATGGCAACCGAGGTTGAATTAGGACGCGCTTTTCTTGATTCTTTGGTCGCAGATCACATAGCCGGGAAAAACGTTGTTAAGAAGGTATCCATGGCAAAGTATTGGATCAACGAGATGGCTAACCGGATAGCCTACGACTGTCTGCAGCTGCATGGTGGATATGGTTACATGGAAGAATACCCGATCTGCCGCGATTACCGGGATGTCAGAATCTTTACCATCTTTGCGGGTACCAGTGAGGTGATGAAGAGCATTATCGCGAAGGAAATAGGCTTGTAAAGAACTTGAACCGTACACTTCAGAAGTGTTACCATGCCTGAAGAAATTGCATGGAATATTTTTAGATTTAAAATTTTAAAAAATTATAAATCAAGGAGGTATTATTATGGCAGTCAAAGAAATCAGCTTTTCTTCATTCAATGGACGAGATACTATTAAGGCGTGGATCTATACTCCTATCCACAAACCGAGAGCGGTAGTGCAGGTGGTGCATGGCTTTGGAGAACATTCACGACGGTACTTGCACATGATCGGTAAAATGCAGGAAGCAGGCTTTGTTGTCTGCGCAGATGACCATGTCGCCCACGGAAAAACAGCTGTCGACAACAATACTTGGGGAGATTCTGGAGCTAAAGGATATATGACTACCATAGAGGATGAAAACACTCTTCGTAAAATGATAACAGATGAATACCCCGATCTGCCCTACTTTATGTTTGGACATAGTTGGGGCTCGATGATCGCCCGAGGTTACGCAGCTCACTATGGTGAAAGTTTGACTGGACTGATATTGTGTGGAGTGGTTTCACAGTTTAGTGGGGCAGAAATCCTCGGTAAAAAAGATGACATGAAAAAAATGGCCGAGGCCGGACGTGGGGGTGAGGACGGCAGTTCTTTCATGGCAGTGGCGTTTGCAGATATGACAGCCCGCTATGAGAATCCCAACAGCGACTTTGACTGGCTTGCCACTGATCCATCTGTGGTGGTGGATTATACAGCAGATCCCTTCAATAACTTGAGCCATCCGTACACAGTACAGTTTTTCTATGATCTTATTGAATTGTACAAATATATAAAAGCCGACGATTGGGCATCCCGTGTGCCAACCGAACTGCCGGTTTACCTTATTGCGGGTGACCAAGATCCTGTGTGTAACTATGGCGAAGGATTATATCACGTGGCTAACATGCTGAGCACCAGCGGTCACAAACGAGTAGTTACCCACTGCTACACCGGCAAAAGACACGAGATTCACAACGAACCGACCATACGAGACGAGGTAGAGAAGGGAATCATTGACTTTATCGATTGTATGATATGACACATATCAAATGATGCAACTGCTACGTTTGTGAAAAGTCCAAACATACTATACCAGCTTAATTAACTCGTCTTCGACAGTTCATAGGCAAACACCTGAACCTATCCCGAATCAATAGACACAGTAAACGCACAATATCTTGTTCGATCCCGTTATAGCTTATTATTTTATCTTTTTTCCAACCAAGGACCTTCTAGTCCCTAGGGAACTGATTGTCAAGGGCGAGCGATCCATCTGCTCGGCGGGAAAGTCGTAACCTTCACTACATCCTATATTAATTCTGAGGGTCGTGAGAATGAAATACCTATTACTATTGTAATGGTTGAACTTGATGAGGGGCCATGGATAATGGGAAATCTGTTTGATATTGATCCAAGAACGATAAGCATGGATCTGATTGGGAAAAGGGTCAAACTAGGACATAAAGTATTCCCAGGAGACAAGTATTCTGCTGGTGATTCTGCCAGGCCGGTATTTAGTTTTGCGTAATAAGGTACATTCTAAAAAATAACAAGTCAGTTAGTATGCTGGTCTACTTTATGTCATACTGCGTCGACATGTTCACCTAATAGCCCGCTATGAGGTGAACATACCTCCTTGTCTGACGAAAAAATGTACATTGCATCTTTGACTTGTTATTTTCTTTCATATGCTAACTAAAATAAAGGGAACCAGGAAGGGTATCGATCCTGGCAAAATGGTCTATACCTTTGTTTAAAGCTGAATGACAATTTAATAGAGCGGAACCGAGCTAATCCACATTACCAAAAAATTAATGGAGGAGATATTTATGTCGACTTGGGAGCAGGAATATCGAAAAAAAGTGACGTCTCTTAAAGGTGCGGCCGCGACTATAAAATCCGGAGATGTTGTTGGCACTGGCCTAGCCGTGGGAGCGTGTTCGCCTGATATGTATAATGCTATATTTGAACGGCACGAAGAATTACGAGATGTTTGGATTATTGATGCGGTGCAGATACGTCCTTCTAAACTTTATGATCCTGAATACATGGCCGGAATTGACGGACATATAAACTATGCCCCGGGTTTTGGTACGGCAGCAAGTCGGAAAATGGGAAGTACTAGGCAGGCTGATTTTTTACCGTGTACGACTTCTGATATAGCTGACAAATTTTCAAGCAGGGCTGACGTATTTATTGCTATGGTTACGCCACCCAATACCCAGGGTTATGTTAATCTCGGATTAACTAATTTTTACACGATGGAAACTATTAGGCAGGGCAGGGCGTCCGGTAAGCAGCGCGTTACCATAGGAGAGGTCAACGATCAAATGCCTACTGTTTTCGGAAATAACTGGATGCATATTTCGGAATTTGATTATTTTGTGGAAAATTCAAAGCCGATGCCCAACTTTGGGCGAGGGGAACCGTCAGAAATAGAAAAAACCATTGCCCAGTATGTACTGGAGTTAATTAATGACGGAGATACAATTCAAATGGGTATTGGAGGTATTCCTGAAGCAGTAGTCAGTGGCCTAAAAGGAAAGAAGGATCTTGGCGTTATTACTGAGATGTTTCCAATCGGACTGCGAAATCTCGTTGAAACAGGAGTTATTACTAATAAAAGAAAGCCAATTCATAAAGGCGTAACTGTAGCAACATTCTGCATGGGTGACCAGGATATGTATAATTATGTTAATAGCAATCCCTCCTGCGAGTTTTACCCTGGGTCCTATACCAACAGCCCTCTTGTTATTGCTCAACATCCGAATATGGTTGCCATGAATATGGCGCTTATGGTGGACCTCAGCGGTCAAATCAACTCGGAAGGCTTGGGACATCAGCAGATAAGTGGCACTGGGGGCCAACTGGACTTTATGATCGGTTCCTATTGGTCGCAGGGAGGCAAAGGAATTACATTGCTAAGTTCGGCCAGAAAAATGAAGGATGGTAGCCTAGTCTCCGGAATAGTCCCAGAATTACCGATCGGAAGCCCGGTCACTGTTCCTCGAACCTTTGCTCAGTACGTTATTACCGAGTATGGAATTGCCAACTTGAGGAATAAGACTAGACGGGAACGGGCTAAAGCTTTAATTGCTATAGCTCATCCTGACCTGCGTGGGGAATTGCTTGCCAATATGAAAAAGAATTTCTTTCCATTTGCCAGTTTACAGAATGCCAGTTCAGTTTCCTAATCATGGATTTAGGTGATACAACATAGTGAACCCAGTACTTTAGTACTCTACCACAGTCAAACCATTGATATCAATGGCATTTTTGAGCATTAGTTTTGAGCATTAGAATGAACATAGTTATCAGACAAGAAATGCAAGGCCACCTGGGCGGCCTTAGAAGTGACCTGCCCGGTAGTCAACAGCCGGAAGCGAGTCTTGCATGTTAGGAAGCATTTCTAGTGTGAAGCGTAGACAGCAAGTACAAAAGCTGTGTGATTGAGCCTCGATCGCAGCCCATAAACCTGTCTATACTAACCGGTGAAAGTCCGGCCGCGGTAGTTTTCCCGTTCGACCGTGTAGTTATATCCGACTCTCATTTCAGGTGACTGAATGAGGGAAAGCTCGGAAGTAAAAGTCCTCGCTGCTCCACTGAGAGTAGACTGGTTAGGGGGACAAGCAATCTTGGAGGCCGTAGCATAAAGCGAACACTGCAGCGCCGAAATAGTCACCCTGCGATAGGCCAGATTTGAGCAGGATTTTGGAGGGTGTCGAGTCGTTTCGAGGTTGACGAAGACTGGTAAGCTTTCGGAAGTAATGGGAATATGCACGAAAGTTACCCTCGGCAACCCTCTATTTCGTTGGAGCTTTCGCTTTCTTCAGGTCGAGAGCAGTACAATGGTACCTTATAGACCTGGTACCATTGTCCGACCGGGGTGGAGCAGCCGTCAAGGCTGAGAATCTAATGGAGTGAAAGTCTCCTGTCACCAATTGACCGGATTCGGGTGACTAGCTTATCCAATGCGTGAGGAGGTAACGAATCACGTTCTGCTTGGACGAAAAAGCCGCGGCGGCCCATATTACATTGGGAATAGAGGGTCGGAACAGACGGTGCGGCGAGCAAATATTGAGGTCAGAAGGATTAACGAATACTGCAGCCCCGAAATGGACACCCTTCTGAATCTGTTGAAGGGATTTTGTGTAGCGCCGACCCAGTGCCCTAGTGGGGAAGGCCGAAGCTTTGTGGGAAGAAACGGTTAAGTGCACCACAAAGGCAGCCGGGGTAGGGGTTCTGACATCAATAGAAGGATTCACAGAGATAACGACGGGAAGGTCCTACTTCCAGCTGGGTGGCAACAACCAGCAAAGACTCATTTTATAGGGACAACCGAAATAAGTGAGAGGATTTAGGATTGGCGCATGAGGTAGTAGTAGCGATGAGAGAAGGGTAACGTCTTCTTAAGTACAAGAAAATTGTACTTTCAACTAGGTAACACCTAGTTGAAGCAAAGGACCTCTGGGCACTTGGGGGCCTCAGAGAACGCAGTACATCGAGACTGATGACGTATCTCTTAAACGAAGGCTAACCTTTGAGCAAACTAGATAACCAATGGGCGAATATGAGTGTCAGCATTTAAACCTAGGGGTATATAGGAAGGCGAAAGGGATACACCCAAGGTCAGAACCGGACTCGGGAAATCCGACTGTCCGGGATCGCAGGGAGGCTCTGGGAAACGTGGCCTGCATTGGAAGGTGCGCGCGCCCAGTTTCTATCCCGACCTAAGAGCAGAGCAAATGTACAAGAGGTTCCCCAGGAACCTGGGAGAAACTGTTACGTCCATCTTAAGTGTCCGGTGGGGATTACGGGATAACAACTCCAGGCTTTCTAAGGCATGTTCTCAGCTATGGGAAGAGCGAACAATGAGAATAAGGATGGTACTGCCAAGCGAAGGAAACGAAGTGCGGTGGGATGCGATAACAGTAGTCGTAGTGTCGTCATAGTACCAATGAAGTAGGAAAACTCACTCGAGAGGATCCTATAGAGGGAAGGAAAAGGAGAGCTGAGACCAATCGGCATACCCACTTTAGAAGATAAAGTACTAAACGAATATTCATAATTATCCAAAATAAGAGACCGAGAACCCCAATTTGCAATTCAAATTGAAGGCAGATTCAGTGTGCTTTAAGCTTGGGGGCTCTGCCCCCAACGCACCCGAAGTTTAACGCTTTGGTTCTACCTGTAAGGAAATGAAACTAGGAAAAGGAACATTTTGCAATGCTCCCCATTTCCTTCAGCAGAAACCAACTGAGCGCTCAGGTTGCTCTTCAGCATTACCTTATCCTCTACAAGTTGGCAAGAGCTACCTATAGTTTTGCCAAAAAAATCTTAGAAGTAAAATTTCCATTTACACAAAATTATTACATACCCAAGTATGTTGATTTATCCATCTGTTCTTCTGCCAAATGGTTACACATTGCCCAATTTGACGAGCCTTTCAGCCATACGCGATATTTGATTTAATGCCTGGGTGAGCTCAGTTACTCCTTGAGCTTGGGATTCGCTAACGACGGCCAGTTGACTGACAGACTCAACTAAACGATTAACAGAGGATTGTACTTCAAGTACATCTTGTTCAATCGTTATTGCAGAGTTTTTTGTGTGTTCTGCAAGTTTCCTAATTTCTTCAGCGACAACTCTAAACCCTCTACCACTTTCTCCCGCACGAGCAGATTCAATAGCAGCATTGATACCTAAGATATTGCTTTGCTGTGATATTTTTTTTATGGCTGTTGTTATGTCAGAAACATGGATAATATCACTTTTAACATGTAAGGTTTCATCATCCATCGTTTTAGCGGTTGCAAATAGTTCTTGGCTTTGGGCTGAAAGGTTTTCAGCAGAAGCATAAATTTCTTCGACTGATGATAGAATTTCTTCTCCAATTTCCAACAGAGCATTGTATTTTTCAGCAGATATTGCGATGGTAATTACTCCAACCAATTTGCCGTCATCTTGAATTGGGCTGCTAATAACAACGTAGGAGATGGAAAACTGGGACTTTCCTTTGGGAACATGGGCAAGTGTTCTCTCCCCAGATTGTAATACTTCATATGAAATAGTATTCTTATACTTCTCAGTTGGATCGCCTGTTTGTACTCTAAGATCAAGTCTAGGATTATTGTAAGCTGCCAACACATTTTCTTGATTGGCAACAAAGACTGAAATATCTTGGTCGTACCATTCTTGCAAATGAGATGCAACTGATATTACGTGTTCGATCTTCATGAAAAACCTCCAACTATTCATTTTGTTGTGGAGTTGTCAAATTTGGTGCAGTCATTAAACTCGTAAAAATAGTCTGGAATAATGTGGGTACTAATTTATGGTTAGGATATAGTTGGTTCTTATCTACCGGAAGGATAGTGCGCTGCTGGAGAGCAAGAGATAGAGTAATGCACAAAATGTCTTATCAAAGGTTTGAAATTTGTAAACAACTAGGTCGGCACTATTACCGAATGTTCTTTGAGTTTCTGTAATGGTCTGTTCAATATCTGAGTAAATGTTATCCTTAGATAACGACTTTGAATCGGATTGTTTGACATTTAGCAGCTTGCGAGGTTTAAATAACTTTTTGAACAAAAGCAAAAGCCTTCTTTACGTATTAGTAAAATCAGTATTTAGCTTTTGCTGTTTAGGAGTAATAATACTAAGAGTAGACGTGTTGTTTTTGAAGAGCCAACAGAGAGTTGGGACCACTAAGGGGAGTCGCCAACATTTCAGCCACAAAACAATAGTTTCATTTTTGCGTTATAGTTCGTCAAAAATGGGATATACTGTCTTGTGGCTGTTTTTTTCACGAATCATTGCCGTACCCCAAATACACTCGATACTTTGCTTTGCTAATAGGTCGGCGCGTTTCGAAGAGCACTTCTGGGTATTGTTCGGCCGATCATCGAACAGCGCTGCCGCGCGGCCCTTCAGGTGCCGGTTGAAGAACGTCAGCGAATCGGGTTGATGATATTGTGCGCCCGATTTCCATCGGTCGGCCCGGTGACACCCGGCCGGGAGAAAAGCGGGACCAGTACGGGAGGTCCATCAGGTTGACGTGGAACCTCCCGGGCACCCGCACGAAGTAAAATCCTCCGGCCGGCTCTTCTCGAACACCGCCTGTATGGTAGTCAGTAGTTCCAGATTCAACTAAAATGCCCGCTCATGTTTGCAGGAATTACACTACTGAAGCTTTTTGAAATTTCAATTATTCTCATTGAAAATTCCGTCAAATTCATACTTCCGTCCGCTATTTGTTGTGTGTGTCCTGCTTGGTCTCCGCTTATTGCGGCAAAACTACTCACACTTCATCATAAGCCAATTTCCTTGGCGATGATGCTTTTCATGACCTCGCTGGTGCCAGCAAAAATGGTAAAAATTCTGACGTCTCGATAATCGCGGCAAATCGGGTATTCTTCCATATAACCATATCCGCCATATAACTGCAGACAATCGTAAGCTATCCTATTAGCCATCTCGTTTATCCAATATTTTGCCATGGATACCTTCTTCACTACATTTTTGCCTGCCATATGGTCTACCACCAAAGAATCGATAAAAGTGCGACCTAATTCAACCTCAGTTGCCATTTCAGCAATCTTAAAGGAATTATGTTGGAAATCGGAAATCGGTCTGCCAAAGATGGTTCTGCTTTTACAATAATCAATCGTCTCTTTAAGCATTTTTTCCGCCATGGCCTGGCCCCATATAGAACTAAACAGTCTTTCTTGCTGCAGTTTAAGCATTAAGTATTTGAAACCCAAACCTTCTTCACCGACTAGGTTGGTACACGGTACCCGACAATCCTCAAAGAATAACTCAGCGGTGTCCTGGCTACGCATACCCATTTTGTCCAATTTGCGGCCCTTGATGAATCCTGGCGCTCCTTCTTCTACTACGATAAGGCTAATGCCCCGGTGAGGCGGGATAGCCTTTGAGTCCGTTTTGTAGGCTACAATAACTAGATTGGCGTTGATTCCATTGGAAATGAAGGTTTTGGACCCGTTTATGACATACTCGTCTCCTTCTCGAACAGCGGTCGTTTTAATGGCAGAAAGGTCGGATCCTGTGTTGGGCTCTGTCATGGCAATAGCTGATATTATTTCGCCGCTAGCAAATTTGGGCAACCATTTCAGTTTTTGCTCCTCTGTTCCGAAACTGTAGACATATGGAGCAATTATATCGCTGTGCAAAGGAAACAGGGTGCCTACGACTCCGGCCAGAACCATTTCCTCAGCAATAATTACTGAATACTCCAGCCCTGCTTCGGGCCCACCATACTTCTCTTCCAGCCACGGGCAAAGAAACCCCATCTGCCCAGCTTTACGCCATAGCTCTTTGGGAATGATTCCGTTCTCTTCCCACGCGTTATAAAAGGGAACCACTTCTGCCTCAAGAAATTTCCGGAATGAATTGCGAAAAATCTGATAGTCACCTGTTTTTAAATCCATGGTCATAGTGAAGCTACCTCTCTTTATTTTAATTACAGGGATAACCCGCCTGACACGATTTTTTTTCCTCTATGCTTGATACTGTGGTACAACATTGTACTAAATCACCGGGGTTGATTTCACCCAAGTATTGGAATTCTTGTTCTCCGTGTAAAATCCGCAAAGGATTCAGTTCTAACGCCCGGACTAATAGATCAAAGTCTGCTCCTCCCCAGAAATTCATAGCAAATCCAAAAGTAGGCGACGCAATAATGTCGCGATAACCCTTTTCTCTTGCTGTATTACTATTGTAATAAACAGGGTTGGGGTCGCCGATCGCCAGGGCTAACTCCCTAATTTTGCCCGCTTCTACACGAAATTCGAAACTACCAATGATTTGACCGATCTTGATATTCTTGCTTGCCACGCCGATTCGCTCCCCTCGTATTTTGAAGGTTAGTACTTCATTGCTGAGCCAAACTTTTCTCTTAATTTGGTTTTGAGCACCTTTCCGGCAGCATTGCGCGGCAGTGCTTCGGCAAAGTCGATAGACCGGGGCTTTTTATAACCGGCCAAGTGGGCAGCACAGTATTCCAACAGCTCAACGGCGGATATGTACTGGCCATTTTTCAAGACGACCACCGCATGGACCCCTTCGCCCCATTTTCCGCTGGGAATTCCGATCACAGCTGCTTCCAGAACTTTTTCATGGTTGTATAACACTGCTTCCACCTCGGCTGGGTAGACATTTTCCCCGCCGCTGATCACCATATCCTTCTTGCGGTCAACAACGTAGACGAACCCTTCACTATCTAGGCGCACAAGGTCACCACTGTGGAACCAACCGTCCACAATGGCTTGCTCGGTGGCTTCGGAATTCTTGTAGTATTCTAAGAGCATGCCAGCGCTGCGGTAAATAATCTCTCCGACCTGTCCGACGGGTACGTCTTGTCCATGGTAATCGACAACCCGTATTTCGACCCCAATGATGGGTTTTCCCACAGAAGCAGTTTTGCGCAGTGCATCCTTTGGTTTTAACAAAGTTGTGACTGGACTCATTTCTGTCTGACCGAACATATCATAGAGCTTAACATTCGGGATTATCCCGGAAATAGCCTTTCTTAGGCTCTGTGGCAAGATTGCCGCACCTGTAATAGCTAGCTTAAGAGAGCTAAAATTGAATTTTCCAAGGTTGGGTACTTGCAGTAGCGCATTCCACATCGCAGGGACCATAAAGAGGGTCGTTATTTTTTCCTTTCCTATCGTTTCGGAAATTGCTGCCGGGTCAAATTGCCTTTGAATGATGGTTGAACCTCCCATCATGACTGTTTCCAAGGTTAGAGCCAGAGCCGCCTCGTGAAAGAGGGGCGGGATGCACAGAAATATTTCGTCGGGACTGGAATCACGTTCTATCAAGACACTTAAGGCGTTGGACAATTGGTTCTTGTGGGAGAGGATGGCCCCTTTGGGTCTTCCTGTTGTTCCGGAGGTATACATAATGTGAGCAGGGTCATTGTCATTTACAGATATACAAGGTTCTTCCCCGTTCCCTGAGATCAAAAACTCATTATAGTTAATTGCATATGACAATTCGCTTCCATTAGGTACCAGTGATAAAATGCTTGACCTTTGGTATCTGATCTTTCACAGAATCAATCATCTTTTCAAAGACTTGGTCAAAGATCACTGCCACTGAGTCAGAATTGTCAACAATATAGACTATCTCAGGACCTACAAAACGGAAATTGACTGGTACAGCCACAGCACCCAGCTTGGCAAGGGCAAAATAGCAGTCGATGATTTCCAGGCCATTGAACAAAAAGACTGCTACCTTGTCTCCAGCACCGATTCCAAGGCTAGTTAAAGCATTGACCAGTTTATTTACCCGGATATTATATTCAACATAGGTGAATTTACAGTCTCCCTCTTGAAAAGCTAGTTTATCGGGATACTTTCTGGAGTTTTTGGTGAGTAACTCCCCGATTAACAGGTGTCTGGTCAGGTGCTCCTGAACACTCATAATTACCCCTCCTCGTCAAAATCGTCCCTACTAACCTTTTCGGTACATTGTTACCACACAAGCTCCACCCAGGCCGATGTTATGTTGCAAAGCAATTTTCGCCTCTGGCACTTGACGTTTATCAGCCTGGCCCCGCAGTTGCCATACCAGTTCTGTACATTGGGCCAGACCAGTCGCACCAAGGGGGTGACCCTTTGACATTAATCCGCCTGATGGATTAACCACTATTTTTCCACCGTAAGTATTGTCCGCGTCGTTAATAAACTTCTCGGCATCCCCCACTATCAAGAATTGACTTTACACTCTTTATCTCTTTGTTTCCTTTTGCTGCAACTTAACAAGCCCTTATGATCGACCTCCATTTCACGTTAGAGTGTTCAGAATATTCTGATCGTCACAGATATATGTATATGCAAATTATATGCCAACAAAAATGCTGCTAGAGGGATACTGAAGACGTATTTTTTTGTCGCACATAAATCGTTATAATTATAATTACAACAATTAATTCTGATTGATGCCCTCATAAGTTTAATTAGCAAGTTGAGTCACCGCACAAACCAGTTTAAGTAATAAAGCTCGCTACACTTATATGTATTAAAAGTATTACAGATGCGAACACTTCTGTACGTCTTTCGTTACAACCTAATCAATTCTTGTGATACAATATTGACTGTAAGCAGACTCTAATGGTTGATTGGAAATCCATTAGAATTGGGGGTGATTGAATGCTCTTTAAGGACATTATCAACATGGAAATGGTATACCTAAAGCCAGAGGACACTTTAGAGAAGGCAATACTAATTTTTAAGCAGACCAAAATTGATGGCCTTCCTGTTGTCACAACGACCTGTGAACTAATTGGAGTGTTTACCAGAACAAACCTTTACAATGCTCTTCTGAACCGATCATCACTAGAGGATATGATCGATCCTTGGATTACCAAAGATGTTTACAGTCTACCTGAAAGTACCCCTTACGAAGAGGTGGAAGAGGCAGTCAAAAGAAGTCCAGTTGGATCTGCCCCGGTTGTGGATAAACAAGGTAGGGTCGTCGGGGTATTTACCAAGGCTAATATGGTTTTAACCCTGTTAAGAAAATCGAACCTTCTAAATGCTCAGCTGACCGCCATTCTAGACTCAATGCATAACGGAGTAGTAGCCTTTGACCGCGATGGAGTTATTTCCCTAATTAATAAAAACGCGGAGAAAATACTAGGCCTTAGCAGCGAAAAGTTATTAGGAGTACCCTATGACAGAGTTTTGAACGGATTGAACCTTAAACCAATCCTTAAACAAGGGGAGGAAAAAATTGGGATTAAATACGAATGGAATAAAATTGAAACCATCGTTAATATTATGCCTATTCACGATGGGACCTCAGTTACAGGAGCGATTGCTATATTTCATGACCTAACCGAGCTGGCTCAGACTGCCAGAGAACTTGAGTTTGTCAAAAAGCTCAACAGGACACTTGATACCGTCATCAATATCATTAATGATGGACTAATAGTTGTTGATGGGAAAGGGTATGTCTCCCTGATTAATAAGGCCACTGCTGACTTCTTGAAGGTCAAACGGGAAGATGCGATCAATCAACATGTGACTAAATTGATGGAACAAAGCCGTCTGCACGTCGTTGCCCAATCTGGGATACCAGAACTTAGCGAAATTCAAGGTATTGGGGATCAACAATATTTAGTTTCCAGATTGCCTATCATCAAAGATGGCGTCCCTGCCGGTGCAGTTGGGAAAATAATATTTCCTCAACTTCCGGAGATTAGGGAATTGATTAAGAAAGTTAATTCGCTTCAGAGCAAGGTTACTTATTACAAAGAAGAACTGCAAAAATCCAAATCAATCATGGTGGAACCAGCCAATATTCTTGGGACAAGTCCACTAATAATTAAGTTAAGGGAGGAAATTCAAAAAATATCGCAAACAAATTCTACTGTTTTAGTTACTGGCGAAAGTGGAACTGGTAAAGAATTGGTTGCCCAGGGACTTCACTATAATAGTCCAAGGAGAAATGGTCCATTTGTGAGCATAAATTGTGCTGCTATTCCAGAACAATTACTTGAGTCGGAGCTATTTGGCTACGAGCCCGGCGCTTTTTCGGGGGCAAACAAGAATGGAAAACTTGGACGTTTTGAGCTGGCAAACAAAGGAACAATTCTGCTGGACGAGATTGGCGATATGTCCTTAAGCTTACAGGCGAAACTCTTAAGAGTCATTCAAGAACGCAAAATTGAGAGGGTGGGCGGGACCAAATCGATTGATATTGATGTGCGTATTTTAGCTGCAACTCATCGGGAGCTGCGGAAGGCTATGGATGAGGGTATCTTTCGGGGAGATCTTTACTACCGAATTAACGTGATCAATTTACACTCTCCCCCTTTAAGGGAGCGGAAAGAAGACATTAAATTATTAGTATCAAGCTTCATCGAAAAGTTTAACCGTATTTTAAAGACGGAAATTACCGGATTCATTCCTGAAGTATTTGAGATCTTATTAAACTATTCGTGGCCAGGAAATATCCGGGAATTGGAGAATGTAATGGAACGAGCGGCCAACTACGCCCAAAAGGGTAGAATTACACCGGAGCACCTGCCGGCATATCTGATGATCGGTAATATTAATTCAAATGTTGAAGAGCACGGCGAACAAGTCATACATCATGTAGTGCAAGATGATTATCGGGAAAAATTAAATCTGACCGAAAGGGACATTATCCTTTCTGTGCTGGAGAAAACAGGCGGGAACAAAAGCAAAGCAGCTAAGCTGTTGAACATGAGCAGAACTCGTTTTTATTCTAGGTTGAATAAATTGGGATTGGATGGAAATGTATTTTTATAACGCTTATTGCGTAATTACTCCGTTGAAGTTTATAACTCAACTTTCGGTCGCGACCGAGCATAGGTCGTGTAATTTAGCGGGTGGAAATCCCGCTTGGTAAGACGCAAGCCACGTCACCAATAGCGAGTCTCGAATATTAACTACATAATGGATATGACGAAATCGTTTCTAGCTGGTGAAATCGACTGCATGAGTTATTATCTGGACTTCCCCTATGAGGTAGAAAAGCGCTATCGGAAGATGGTTCGAGAAGACAGGGAATATGCGGATCTAATTTATGAATGTCTAGTAGAAGAAGGAACCGATAAGTTTGATGATCTGTCCGATGCCCAGTTCAAGAGGCTGATCAAGAAACAGTATAAATACATCCAAGATGTTGCAAGTGAAGGATTTTTATAAGAACGCGAAATTCGCCCCGATTTTCAATAGCTGAAAATCGGGGCGAATTTTTTGTGCAACGCCCATTATGATCACATATTTATGCAAACAATATTTAATCAACCTTAAGTATAACTGCATCTCCCTGGGCCAGGCCTCCACATATGGAGGCTACCCCATAACCTCCACCACGACGGCGCAGTTCAGCTATAAGTGTCATGGTGATCCGTAAACCACTTGCACCTACTGGGTGGCCCATTGCTACCGCGCCACCGTTTACATTGGTAATGTCGCGTAACTTCTTAATTTTCGCTTCATCACCATCACCCAAAATTTTAGTAGCGACTAAAGGCATAGCAGCAAAAGCTTCATTAATTTCAATAAGTTTGATATCATCAAGTTTCAACCCAGTAAGCTCCAGACCCTTTTGAATTGCTGGTGCCGGGGCAACCGCAATTTGTCTAGGTTTTAAGGCTATACTGGCTACCCTTAGTACAGTAGCGAGCGGTTCTAATCCTAATTCCTGAGCCTTTTTACGGGTAGTTACCATTACTCCTGCTGAACCGGTGTTTAGACCCGGGGCATTTCCCGCGGTTACTGTAGGACTTCCATTGGCCGTGGGTAGTTTGGCAAGAGTTTCTACTGTAGTGCCCGGACGGGGTTGCTGGTCACGATCAAAAATGATTGGTGGCTTCGTTTTCCCTTGGGAAATTTCAACAGGGAAGATTTCTTCCTTAAAATATCCTTTGGAATCGGCTTCGCCCCAAAGGGCATGACTGCGTTCAGCCCATTCATCCTGCATTTCTCTGGTAATTCCATACTCCAGGGCAACCTCTCCGGCATCGACAGCCAATACCCCAAATCCTGCGTATCCCAAGTTCATTAATTTATCGATCAACTTCATATCCCCTATGCGTTGACCATCCCAACGGCGTTCCGGTGGCAGGTAATACGGTGCACGGCCCATATTGTCAACACCTACAGCAATACTTAATTCAGCTTCACCGAGCATCAGGTTTTTCCAGGACAACTGTAGAGCGCTGGTGGAGGAACAACAAGCCCGATCTATGTTGTTGGAAATAGTTTCTTCGCGCAGGCCGGCTTTAATCAATGCCTGTCTGCCGATTATATCCGATTGAGTCCATGCTTCTCCTAAAATGCATTGACCCAAATTAACGTCATCAACGGCTTCCGATGGAAGACCTGATCTTTTGACTAACTCGGCGATAACCCAGCTTGCCAAGTCTGAACTAGGAATATTTTTCGTTACTCCCCCAAAGCGGTCAAAAGCAGTACGGGCAAAGGATACTACTACAATATCGTTATCGTTTTTTGACATAAAAACTACCTCCTGATCAATTTTAACTAGTTTAAATTACTATTTGGGTTGCATACGAATGGCGCCGTCTAAACGAATGGATTCTCCGTTAATCATTGGGTTTTCCACAATCTGCTGGGCCAGCATGGCGTATTCATCAGGTCTGCCTAACCTTGAGGGGAAGGGAACCATCTTGCCTAACGCATCCTTGACGTTATCGGGCAACCCTTCTAGCATAGGAGTATCAAAAGTTCCGGGAGCAATTGTCGCTGCTCTGATACCAAATTTGGAAAGGTCACGAGCTAAGGGGAGCGTCATGCCAACCTGGGCGGCCTTGCTTGCTGCATAGGCCACCTGGCCAATCTGTCCATCAAATGCAGCAACCGATGCAGTATTTATAATAACTCCTCTTTCGCCATCTGCATTGGGCTCATTCTGAATCATGGCCATGGCAGCGTTACGGATTACATCAAATGTTCCAATCAGGTTGATGTTAATAACCTTTTTAAATAGGTTCAGGTCGTGAGCGCCTTTCTTAGGATCGGCAGTTTTCTGCGCTATTCCAACGGCAGCACAATTTACCACAACATCTATCCGGTCAAATTTTTCTAATGCAAATTTAATGGCTGCCTCTACATCTTCGTTAATAGCAACGTTGGTTTTTGTAAAGGCCACCTGGCTTCCCAACTCAGAAACAATCGCAGGGCCTCTTTCTTCATTTAGGTCCAAAATTACAACATTTGAACCTGCCTTGACAAATCTCCGCACAACTGCTTCTCCAAGCCCTGAAGCTCCGCCGGTAACGATAGTAGTTTTATTTGTAAGTTCCATTATCAATTCCCCTTTATCTAATATTTGAATCCTTAAAACTATAGCTGAAGGTCTCTTCGAGTAATTAGTGTTATAAACCAAGAAGTCTCAACATTAATAACCTGAATTCCTGGTAAATAAAAGGACCCCGATGATCTTCGGGAGTAAATATATCCGTTCCTTAGCTGCAATTTTGTTTTCTAATAGATATCAATTTCCTCTTTTTTATTTTGGTCTTGCTTTTATTTAATTTGCATTAACCTGTCTACTATCACCTCCTAATGGCAGAACAACGAAGATGAAGAATGAAGAATGAAGAAATGAAATATGCAAATGATATGCCAATTTAAAAGAAAGCCCGTAAACAGGGGGAGAGATTAAAAGGAAGATAGAAGTGTCTTACAGTAAGAGGGGAAAAAGAATATGATATGTTTCAAAGATGAAACATTGGGTGAATGTCGTAGTGTTGAGGACATTCAAGAAAAGCTCAGAGAGTTATTTAAAGCAAGTTTTTGAACCTGAAATCATTAAAAAACATGAGAAAGCCGTTAATGGTTTGGAAGAGCAGATCATTGCCATGTATGCTAAAGATATGTCTACTCGGGATATTGAAGACCACATACGAGATATCTATGGTATCGACGTCTCTGCAGGTATGGCTAGTAAAGTGACGGACAATATCATGCCCTAGTTGCTGAATGGCAATCCCACCCAGTGGATGGATTCTATCCATTGGGTGGGATTGCCATTCACGTGCGCTCGTAAGTATCAGAAATGATGCACGGGCTGAGAAGAAATCTACCAATAGACAGTAGCGGGTTCAACGCTAAAACCCGTCGTTAACCAACTAAGCCCTAAGGGAAGGGTACCATAGCATGTTAGTAAAGGTACAAGTTCCCAAACCATTCTGCCTGTATAAGGATAAAAGCTATACTGCCTGAACCATAGTCAAAGGGGTTATAGCGTCAGCCTTGGCGAAAGATGGTTATAAACGCCATGTGACAGGGGTGTACAGCCAAAGTGGATGACGGTACATAACAATTCACTTTGATAAAGGAGTATGGGGAACGATCACTATGATAATGTATAGCCTTGGCTAGTACCATCTTCAACCGCAAAAAGCGCGGCTATTGAAATAGCCACATTATTTCAGGTTACCATCAGATTTGTCCTAAATTCACCGAGGGCTCTGGAAAAAGACAATACTATGCCTGCGACTATCCCATCCCAAGCACCATTCATTCCAATACGCCAAGGGTTCTTGCAGTATTCATAATATTCCGATCATCTGTTCAAAGGCTCTCCGGATTGTTTTATCATATAAACCTCATGCTGTGTTTCACTTTTAGACAACTGTGTTCCATATATGGAACATGTGGGCGATCTTGAAATATAAAAATGCGACTATTCCGACTTTTTAATTATTGGCACGGTTATTGCTAAGTTTAGTATGCAACGATTGGAAAGGCTTTTTCAAACAAGTAATGCGAGAAGGATGTGATGATAAGTAAAATATTGAAATATGATAACATTTTTTAGTATTTATTTATTTATTGTCATGTTATAAATGACAATAAGACTTGAGGAGGATGATTATAATGGAAAGAAAACTGCCGTTTACCCAAGAGCACGAGATGTTTAGAAAGACATTCCGCGATTTTGTCGAAAATGAGTTAGTACCTCACTATGAAGAATGGGAAAAAAATTCAATCGTAGCACGAGATGCGTTTAAGAAAATGGGAGACTATGGTTTTTTATGTAATTGGGTTGATGAGCAATATGGTGGCAGTGGTGCCGACTTTCTTTACGATATGATTATTATGGAAGAAATAGGTCATCGGTCTCTAATGGGCTTTTTTAGCCCCCTGCATAGTGCAGTTGTTGCTCCGTATATCGCTTCTTATGCTAATGATGAACAAAAGGCCCTATGGCTGCCTGGTTGCGTCAGCGGAGAGAAAATTCTGGCCGTAGCTATGACTGAACCAGGAACAGGCTCTGACCTGGCTGCCATTCGCACTAAGGCTGTTAAAAATGGAGATTATTATATACTGAATGGTTCAAAAACCTTTATTTCCAATGGAATACTGGCTGATTTAATAGTTGTAGCTGCCAAGACCGATCCCACCGCAGGTGCCAAAGGGATCAGCCTCTTCGTTGTAGAAAGAGATACTCCGGGTTTTGAAAGAGGTCAGAGTATCCCCAAAATAGGTTTACATGCCCAGGATACATGTGAATTGTTCTTTAACGATTGCCGGGTGCCAGTAGATAATTTGCTTGGTAAAGAAGGGGCTGGCTTTACCTACCTGATGCAGAAACTACAACAAGAAAGAATCGTTACTTGCCAAGGAAGTACATGTTTGGCAGAAAGAGCTTTGGAATTAACCATTCAATACGTCAAGGAACGTCAGGCGTTTGGACAACCTTTAAGCAAGTTTCAAAATACGCAATTTGTTCTGGCTGAGTGTGCTTCTGAGGTGCAAATTGCCCGAACCTTTACCGATGCTCTTATCGCTGATCACATGGCACACAAAGACATTTTACAAGAAGTCAGCATGGGCAAATACTGGATCTGTGAGACGGCACATAAGGTAGCTTCAAGATGTCTGCAATTGTTTGGCGGTTATGGTTACTGTTCTGAATATGAAATTTCCCGAATCTTTACTGATACACGGATAAAATCGATTTTTGCTGGTACCTCTGAAGTTATGAAGGTTATAGTGAGCAGAGGATTAGGATTATAGTTGTGAATTCTTTCCTAGACATAAAAACACCAAATTCAACCATTAGGAGGTTTATGTAATGAGTTGGAAAGATGAATATCAAAGGAAACTGATCTCGATAAACGATGCTGCGAAACTAGTGCAATCCGGAGATTACGTTGCGACTGGTTTAGGACCTGGAAATTGTTCAAGTGATGTTTACAATGCTATTTTAGCCCGTTATGAAGAGTTGGAAGATGTTATAATGTTTGATGCACTTCAAATTCGTGCTTCGAGGTTATTAAATCCAGAATTTTTGGTCAAATCATATGGTCATATTAACCATCAAACAGGTTATGGTCATAAGACGGTACGAAAAACCTATCAGCACAAGCTTTGTGATTATCTACCATCAAACGTCGTTGATTGCCATGAGAAGATATCGCGAAGGGCTAGCATTTTCATTGCCCAAGTAACTCCTCCCACTAAAGATGGATATGTTAATCTTGGCTTAAGTAATTTTTATACAATAGACAGTATTAGCTTTGGCAAAGCATCTGGTAAACTGCGTTTAGCAATAGCTGAAGTTAATGAGTTCCTTCCAGTTGTGAATGGTAATAACTGGATGCATGTATCCGAATTTGATTACTTCATAGAAAACGCCACCCCCCCGCTTATAGTTCCAAGAAGTACCCCTACTGAAGTTGAAAAAGCCATAGGTAATTATGTTCTGGAACTAATTAACGATGGAGATACTATTCAGATGGGGATAGGCGGTATTACTGAAGCAGTTGTTGCTGGTATTGAAGGAAAACATGATCTCGGTGTACATACAGAGATGTTTCCTATTGGGCTGCCCGAGTTGATTGAGAAAGGTATTGTCACCAATGCTAGAAAGCCTTTTCACAAAGGTATAACTATTGCTACCTTCTGTTTGGGAGAACAGAGTATGTATGATTATGTCGAAAATAATCCAGCTTGTCAATTATATCCAGCATCCTATACTAATAACCCTGCTTTTATTGCCCAACATCCTAACATGAAAGCCATTAATATGGCAATAAACTGTGATTTGACCGGTCAGATTACTTCAGAGGGAATAGGATCACGTATGGTAAGCGGTGTTGGTGGACAGCTTGACTTTATGATAGGCGCCCAACTCTCACCAGGCGGTTTTGGAATGACATTAATTACTTCCAGCAGAAAAAGAGACGATGGTTCTCTAATATCATCAATTGTTCCGGATTTGCCACCGGGAACTCCGGTTACAGTTCCACGCCATTATGCCCAATTTGTAATCACTGAATATGGTGTTGCCGATTTGCGTTATAAAAGCATAACAGAACGTGCAAAGGCGCTAGTTGCTATTGCACATCCTGATCTGCGTGGAGAATTACGTGATAGCATGAAGAAAAATTTCTTTCCCGGATTTGTCAGTGATTTAGTACTTGATAAGTAAGTCTCGTAAACAACCCAGGCATTTGGATTATACTGGCTATTTGGCTCTGGCCGTAAACTACCGGCATTATATATAAATCATCATGAACTAATACCTAAGCTGAAGGGGCGGGCTGTGTAAAAACAGAGTTGCCAAGACCGCTTAAAACCTTAGGTTTGGGCGGTCTTGTAATTTTGTAGGGAGAAAATTGGTATAATTTATGTACCATAATTAATCAGCACTTTAGCCTCAACCACAGTCAAACCATTGATTTCACTGGTATCTTTACCGATTTCAAAAGTGTATCAAATTCGGAGTTTTTTAAAGCTTTTGTCAGACCTTTCATTCTGCTAAAATCAGAGGAGAGAGAGGATGAAATGCGAAAAAACTTCTTTGTAAAATTAGTGAGATATATGAAGAATGTTTACCATCTCGAACGTGGTTTGAATAAACTGACTGACGAAAGGCAGTTGAGAATAAGGCTTTTGAAAACGGAACCATTGACGGATATACTGTGGTTGCTATCGATGGAACAAAATTCTTCGGGAGCAATAAGAAAAGCTGTCCAGAATGCTTGAAAAATAATAAAGGCGAAAAGACTCATTGTTTCCATAGTGGCGCTGTAATGTCAACAGTAGGGATTGGCCCCAAACTGGTTATTGGCTTTGAGATGTACAAGCCCGGACAAGATTCCATTTCGAAGGATGAAGGGGAGTTGAGCGTAGGGAAAAGGCTGATTTCAAGCGTCGTGAAGAGTCATAATAAATTAATCGAAGTTGTAGTTTATGATGCCCTTGCCTGTAATTCCATCTGGATTAACCACTGCAAAAATCTTGGTATTGATGCAATTGTCCGAGCAAAAAACAATAACAATAATAGTTTGCGGTTAGCAAAAAAGAAGGTGAATAAGTCAGAGGCAGTTGAGGTTTGGGAAGATGAAAAAGGATTTGAGAAAGTTGAAGTTTACGAGTCAACATTTACTATGGACAACGTAGAGCAACCGTTGCGTTTTATAAAATTTGCTCTTAAACATAAGAACAAACAGCGCACACAGATTATGATCGTAACGACATGTATGGATGGCGCTCAAGACATTGTTTAAAATTATAAGAGCACGTTGGGATATTGAGAACTCGATTTTTAATAACTTGAAAAGCAAATGTGGTTTAGAGCATAGCTTTGTGCATGGGGGGAAGGCAGTAGAAGCAGTGCTATATTTGATCTTTATGGCATCGAATATTATGCAATTATTTTTAGTGAGGCGACTGAGAAACCGTTTTACAACTCAACGAGAAATGGTAAGACTTTTATTGAAAGAACTATATCTGCTGAAGTATCGAGCTGAATTGGTTTTTAGTAGCTCATAGAAATTGAGTAATTAAATAAGAATCTAAAACATGGGGTAGGGGAAGGTGTATTCTTTTTTAAAGAGAATTAGATAAATGTTGAGGACAATTCGAAAAGTCATTTAAATATAGGATATGAAGCGGATAAATTCATACAGAGGCTAAATTGCTGAAGCCGAATTAGTTTTGAGTAGCGCATAGAGATTAGGCAACTAAATAAGAAGACTAATTTTGGGGTAGGGGAGGTATATCCATTTCGGAGTTAAATTAAGTAAATGATGGTGATAAAATACATAATAAGTGAATTCCTCAATAATGATCGGTGGAAATCATACAGAAGCTTAATTGCTGAAGCGGCGGTGCTTTCAGGCAAAAAAAATAGCCTTCGGTTTTTGTGCCGAAGGCTAATAGCGTCTTCACAGCATCAAGATATTTCAAGTCCTAACGCGCCTGACAAAGGCGTGCCGGAAAGGTTCGAATGCCTTAAGGCAATACGAGTTTATAAAGCCTTTATTTGTGGCCCGCGAAGACTACTCTGGACGGATAGCCCATACTTTCTTGGAAATTTCTTCAGGGTCAACGGTTATTCGGGCTGCTCCGCTGTCCATAGCGGCCTTGGCAACTGCTGCCGCTACAGCGGGGGCGACGCGGGGATCGAAAGCTTTCGGGATTACGTAATCAGGGTTGCGTTCTTCGTCGCTGACCAAGCTTGCAATCGCGTAGGCTGCTGCTATTTTCATTTCTTCATTAATTTGAGCAGCGCGAACATCTAGAGCACCTCTAAATATACCGGGAAAGGCCGAGACGTTGTTAACTTGGTTTGGATAATCCGAACGACCGGTGCCAACAACTTTAGCTCCTGCTTCTTTAGCGAGTTCAGGCATTATTTCCGGAACTGGGTTTGCCATGGCAAAGATGATTGGGTCGACAGCCATGGATTTAATCATCTCAGGAGTTAAGGTATTGGCTGCTGAAACGCCGATGAAGACATCAGCACCTACTAAAGCGTCGGCGAGGGAACCTGCTAGCTTCTGAAGATTGGTTACTTCAGCAATGGCGTCTTTGGATTTATTCATCCCGACAGGGCGCCCTTTATAGATGGTTCCTTTGGTATCACACATAATGACCTCTTTTACACCCATACTCATGAGTAATTTAATAATGGCCACACCAGCGGCGCCGGCTCCATTGGTAACAACGCGAATGTTATCCAATCGTTTGCCAACGACTTTAAGAGCATTGATCATACCAGCCATAACGACGATGGCTGTGCCATGTTGATCATCATGGAAAACAGGAATGTTCATTTCTTTTTTGAGCCGCTCCTCAATCTCGAAGCAGGCCGGCGCACTGATGTCTTCCAAGTTGATTCCGCCAAAGGTTGGTTCCAAAAGCTTTACCGTCTCAACAACTTTTTCGACATCTTCAGAGTTTAAGCAGATCGGGAAAGCATCAACTCCTGCAAAGGTTTTAAAAAGGACGGATTTTCCTTCCATGACGGGCAGGGAGGCGGGTGCCCCGATGTTTCCGAGCCCGAGAACTGCAGTTCCATTCGAGACTACTGCCACAAAATTGCCTTTGTTTGTATAAACATACGCTAAGTCGTTATCTTTCTGGATATCTAAACAAGGTTCTGCAACTCCTGGAGAGTAGGCCAAGGATAAATCCCGGCTGTTTCGGACAGGCACTTTACTGTGTACTTCCAGTTTCCCCACATTGTTACGATGAAGCTCTAAAGCATCTTCTCTTAATGATCTCATTTAGCTAATCTCCTTTTTGAAAATTTTCCTCTTAATTTTTATCGAATATAGTTGTTGAACTATTTTCGAAGCCAACGGTCAAGTGCAAATTTGTTAATTTCACGGTTTAAATCTGCCAGACTCGTTGTCAAAGGCATTTCTTTTGGACAAGCACGAACACAGTTCTGAGCATTGCCGCAATCAGCAATCCCGCCTTCATCGAGTAACGGAGCTAACCGTTCGTGTTTATTCATTTCTCCGGTCGGGTGGGCATTAAAGAGACGGACTTGGGATATTGCCGAAGGGCCAATAAATTTGGAGCGTGAATTCACTTGTGGGCATGCTTCCATACAACATCCGCAAGTCATACACTTTGACAATTCGTAGGCCCACTGACGTTTGACCTCAGCCAAACGAGGGCCAGAACCTAAATTATAAGTCCCATCAATGGGAATCCAAGATGACCTTGTCATACATCTCCGGCCCTCCGCGGGCAGAGAGATTAAGAAACATGTGAAAGATCAAGAACAGACCGATGGGCACTAACCCTAATAAAGAATGGACTCTGCGAATCAAGAAATGATCAGGCTTTTGTGGTGTACTCATAAATCCCGGATCCTCTCCTCTCAAGTTGTAATGATATATACTGCATGTTTGAAAGTTAGATGCAAGCTGTGTGCCAATTCGAGATGATTTAACTGTATTTTAAAAATATTTATCCCGGAGGCCGTACAAAGCCTTATCTGCATTAAGGTTCAGCCGATGGAATATTAAGTTAAGAATTGAGAAGGGGGAGTAATGAATTCTTATTAATCAAAATTTATACACAAAAAATTCTAAATAATAGAATTTGATCGAACATAAGTTTAGTTTGACAAGGATTAGTTTGAAATTAGTTTATTGCAAGTTAGGTCATAGTTCTCAGCTTATTATATAGAGTTGCCAGGGATTTCTTCAAGGCCTTGGCAGCTTGCTTCTTTCCTTCGGCAGAGTCGCCGAACCGTTTTAACGCCAAGCGGATCATTTGCTTTTCCATTTGCTCGATGGGCATTATTTCTTCGATCCCATGCTCCTGAGGAATAGGAGACAGGGAATCAAAGAGATTAAGGATGGATTTATGACTGATTAATTCTTCATCAGAAGTAAGCATAGCGCGCTCCATGACGTTTTGAAGTTCGCGGATGTTACCGGGCCAGTCATAAAACACCCCCAAAAACTAGATAACGACTCAACTATATAATTGCATGACAAATAAGCCTACTGCTTGGTGGCTTGTTTCTTTAAAGATGATTATTCTCTAACTTCCGGTGATGTTTACCTTAACCCCAACCCCAAGACTTTCCAAGGACTTTAGATTTCTTTGAATCATCTTTTTCTTGTTTAAAGTAGTAGTGTAATAGTCAAAATAATTATTGCAATGGGGAAGGGGAAACGGAAGATAAATTTCTTTCTGTTAATTTATTAGTATTAGCAGAGCAATTAGATGAAAGAGTTCAGTTTAACCTGACAATAAATGTTAAGAGTAAAACTCAAGTTGGTAGAACTTCAATGTGAAATAGAAGAAAAAGTAAAAAACTCTTCACTAAATAGGAATTTGTAACCATACGAGGAGTGATATTCTGTTTAGCGAGATAAATCTGGGTTCAATAATTCAACTTAAAATTACTTAAGTAATCATCAATCAACTTTAAGTGTTTATTATGTGCCTATAAAGTGCTTGTATTAGTATAATATATCCTGACGTCTAAATTGACGCCTGTTGCCATAGATTCCTCAACTTGGATGAATCATACTAGGCTCTGATTTTCAAAGCATTATAGAGCTCCTAGAGGTTGTTTTTTTAACTTGGATTGAATCGCTGACTCTAATAATAGGTTAGGACAGGCAAAATTGGCGAATTCATTGGTCCAGTGACAAAATACTGAAAGCGTTTCTCCAATGTAACGTGAAAAACATAATTACTCAGACACAGATAGCCTGATAAATCGATACGGATAAGATTGTGCTTGTGAAATCCGTGTCGGGCTTTTCAGGCTGTTTTTAGTATTACCCCCTAGCCGTATTTTATGCTCTACTTTACATAATATCTATTATCGGACCCAATAAAATTACTAACAACTCTGACGGGCGACACAAAAGTTCGGAACTAATTGACACAAAAGTTTATAAAGAGTTTATAAACCGACCTCATTCGAAATCTTTGACACAAAAGTCCATAAGACAATAAGACAATCATCGGTTTCTTCTAGCAAGCAGATCAACACCTGCCTAAAGTATACTCTACTGCGCTTGACCTAAGCTAAATCACAACTCGTTTGCCATTAGTGTTCATTTAACTATACGTGCTCAGAAAAGGACTATTGATTTGGAGATAGGTATTCTTTGAGCGTCAGAGACCTAGCTCAATCCCCTCCTTCCGTTATCCCAGTGTAGCGCCCAGCTCTTCTTCCCATTTTGCTATTTGTCTACCTTTTGGAATGCATTCATAACACTTTCTAACTAAAATACGCTATTATAAATCAACCCGTGTTGTTAGCCGTAAACGATCTGATGATATGATTCGATGCTTGTGCTTATTTACTTATAATGGAGAAAATGGCCTGGCGTACTTCGTATAATCCTACCAATCTTCTTAAAACCTAGGTTTAATGGAACTTTCAATTATTATACAGAAAACTCTCCTTTGCAGATCATGTCAATACTACTAGCAAGGAGAGTGATTTATTATGCAATCAAATAAAAGTTGTCAACTGGTTGAGCAGTATCTTGGATATCTTACCGTAATCAAAGGGCGCTCATAAAATACGGTCAAAGAATATCGAACTTATTCAAAATAATTAGCAAGGAAGTCATCGGGTGTAATTGCTGTAACTGGTGACCCAACGAAGTCTTTTAGATTGCGAGTAATAATTAACTCAATTCTCCTACGTTTGGCACAAGTTGCCAATAAGGCGTCTTCATAATCATCCATTAACAGGATGAGCGCTTTCTCGCAGTCACTTCTTGTAACGTCAATAACCTCAAATATGTTGAAAATTGTTGTAAGTATCTGTTTTGCTTGATTGGTATCATGAAAATATTTATTGATGAAATAGTAAATATCTGTTACAGAACTTGCAGTTATGGATGCATTCAATTTATCTTCCGCAACGAACCTAAAAATCTTTTCGGCAGAGATATTATGAGGATTACGATTCATCAATGCATCAAGCATAACATTTGTATCAATCAATATGTTCATGTTTCTTTAACCTTTCTTCTCTCGCCTGTTCTAAAGTCATTTCATCAGGAATAATACCAAACAGTGATTCCACCATTTTTACCTTATCTTCTTTTAAAGGAGAGAGTTTTGCAACACCCTTTCCATTCTTCGTGATGACGATTTCCTCCTCGTTAACGAGTGTTAAATACTTTCCGATGTTTGTTTTAAATTCAGTCGCGGTAACAAGCATTCAAGCCACCCCAATCCAAAAAATTAGTTGATTTCATTATATCGCAATCGAACAAATTTGCAAATATAAATCGTGCGATTTCATGTAGAGGGAAGTGGTTTCTTGTCAACAAATAGTACAACGTTATCAGCAAATTCCTTATAACACCCTTCTCATAATTCTTGCCTCCACCATTAATGTGAAAGTTTTAATCGCTTGCTCGTTAACAGATGCAGCTGCTGCCATTACAGTTATTAAACTCATAATGACCTCATCCAAATTATATTATAATATCTCTCCCACAAAGAGTGGGGAGAGATATTATAATGGCTTTAGTTCACTGCTACGTTATCTCTGTATAAAAAATTGCTTTGCTTCCTCAACTCTAAGTTCCCAAAGATACTTTTCCATTTTTCCCAGAATTTCAGGTACTTCTACAGCATCTTTAAAGGTAGAAGTGGTTGCTCTCGTCACTTCTTTTTCAGTCTTTGTTAAACGGTTTATATAACAAAGATAATTATCCTCTGTTTGATAATGGCTGACCACCATTTGATCATACTTATCTTCCTTTGAAGCTAATAACGCTAGATAATGCTCGCAGAGTAGTTTAATTTCCTCAATTTGCTGATTATAAATGTTTATAACTGTTTGTTCAGCCTTAGGGTTTTTTTGCACAGTTTCTGCCGCCATTGCTATCGATTCCTCATGAGAATATTCATTTTTGTATATTCTGCATGCAGTATCAAGAGCAATTTTCTTAGTATATAAATATCCTTCACAGAAAGCAGTTGATGCCGCTTTATACTTTTGAGAACGTTGCATGAACAGAATAAAAACTATCGGCATCAGAATCATCCAAGCAGATAGCTCTGGTTTTTCCAAAACTTTGGCAGTAATAGTCTGAGCAGTTTTATTTTCATAGGCTAAAATTGCTTCGTAACTTTCGTTTCTGATCAATTGCTTCTGATTCGTCATTTTTATCCCTTCTTTTTATAAAAAACTCTCCCAGGATCCTGGGAGAGTTTTTTATTGTAATAAATACTACTCTTCACTAATCAACCTTTGTCATTCCAGGCGAGTACTGCAGAGTATTTGAGACGCGTGGCTCTATCTCTCTGATTTGTTCCACAAAGATGTAGAACCATGCTCCTGCTTCAATTTTTTCTTCAATGATTACTTGATGTTCCTCAGAGAAGCCAGCTAGCTGCGATAGAAAAGGTAACCCAACTGTCACAAAGGTATACAATAATACTAGGCTTAATATTAATTGTAATGATTTATTAAGTTTTAGTCCCTTTCTCTTTCTCTCTATTGTCAAGTACTCTCTTAAAGCATACATATTAAACCTCCAGCATAAGACACCTTGTCTTACCCATTACTTCATCAATTTCTCTGTAATTGAAGGGAAAACTTGCATGAACATAATATATCCCATTGCAAAGGTCAGCGCAATGTTAAAGGATTGACCGCATACATAGAGTATGGCTGGTTTTCCTCCTTTAAAATACTTGCCAAATTCACGGAAATTCGTGGATAAACCAATACTAGCAAAAGCTAAAGCAAAGAACCATTTTTGGAGACTGCCTAAAAAGCTGCTCGTACCATTATCAATAAGCACTTTTGCGCCGTCTGCGCCCATTCCTGAATAGATGAAGGTGAAAACTATCGAAGCACCAATGAAACCAAGGACAAACTTGGGGAAACGATTCCAAACTTCGCGCATTGCGGCTGAGAAGCTCAAATCTGCTTTTTTAGATTTATCAACTTCTACCACTAATGCCCAATAAGCTGCTATCCCAAACGCCATTAAACCAATTAAGATATTCTGAATCATTTTAATGGTGGCAGCCACGTCTCTGGCAACAGGCCCGAGAATTTCGCCAGCCGCTACAACAGCTCCGGTAGAGTCAACGGTTCCGCCAATCCAAGCACCGCCAAGGACCGGATTCAAGCCAATGGCCTTGATCACCATCGGCATTACAACCATCATTACGGCTGTAAATGCAATGGAGATACCAACTGCTAAGGTAAGTTCTTCCTTCTTGGCCCTACAAGCTGCAGCAGCTGAAATAGCGGCCGAAACACCACTTACGGACATATCTGCGGAAATAACCATGTTTAAAGTGGGAGATTCAATTTTAAGGATTTTTTGTCCGAACCAGAAAGTCGTGATTAAAACAATGGGGGTTACTATCCAAGTAACAAAAATTCCCGGGATACCGATCAGCAGAATTTTGTTCATCAAGATGGTGGCACCCATGAGTACCAAGCCTGTTTTAATATAGTATTCTGTTTGCACAGCGGGCATTATCCACTTTGGTGTGCCAATGGTGTTGCTAACTAAGAAGCCAAGGATGATGGCCCACATCACGTATTCCAAACCCCATGCTTTAGCAAATTCGTGACCTCCTATGAAGAAGGACAGCGCTGCCACAATAAAAATAACTGGGAAGGCAACTAAGAATTTGCTGACCGAATCCCCCATAAAGTACCTTCCGATAGCAAAGAGGATCGCCAAGGCAATCATTAACACAAGCATTGTCATAAGGTGATTATAGGGTTTAGTTTCTGCTGCAGTCTTAGCTTTAGCTTCGCTGGCTTTGGCCTTTTGCCAAGCCGCGATTTGGGTACTTGCTTCTTTGTTTAAAGCAGCATCCTTAAAGCTTGCCTCTGCAGCTGCTTTTTCTGCTACACCTGCCGCATCTTTGGCCTTGGCAGTAGCAGCTTTTGCCTCTTTATATTTTTCCGCTGAGGCTGCGCTTTTGGCTTTTGCGTCGCTTTCACTTAGGAAAAATGATTTCATTGGATTGTCGTTGCTCCAGGTTGCAGGAACACTAAAATATTTAGTAATTGATTTTGCCAAAGGAGCGCTTGTCCCCTTTAAATTTGTTTTCGCAGCATTGGCATCAAACCAAGCCATGGTTTTAAAGGGTGCCTTTTCCGCTTCCGCCTTCATCGTAGCATTGCTGTCTGCAATTATTTTATCCATATTTGCGGGAGAATTACCAAAAAATATAAACATACTAAAGAAAAGAATAATAGCACCAAGCCAAATCGCCCAATAATCTTCATGCTTTAATAGAAAAGAATACTTACCTTCGGGTTTTGTTGATGGGATAGACATCTTTTAACCTCCTCTAAAATGTGTTTTTGATTTTGTTCTAGAATTCTTCAATCTTCGGGAAAAAAATCTCTTTCACAACCTCCCCTAATTTTTTTGACCATTTTCTTTGAATTACATATCATATAAGCAAGAACTATGCCAAGTCCCCGTTCTTGTGAAAACGAGGTATATATAACGTTTATGGCCTTACGAAGAGGTATAAATCAACTGACTAACCATGACAATTTGGCACTCATGACATTTTGTCATGACAAAATGTCAATTACACGACACGCAGCACGACACCCAGAAGACAAAGTGGACATCTAAACGGGGGGGACTGTTCTCCTGTCGAACTTAATTTAGACAGAAAAAACATCCCCCCCGTCTTGCGTTTCTATGACAAGGCTCCCCTTTTCTTATTCTTCTTACCCGAAAGACCCATGAGCTTTCCCTTCACGAATGTCCTTGACATCTTTTTGAGGCAGTACAGAAATTTATAAGACTCCCCATTTACGGGTATATTCAACGTTTAGGTTAAATTCACTATCCTCAAATCCTTGTTCTTTGAGAATCTTGATAGCATCGTTAAAATCATAGGTTTCGGTTTCCATGAGGATATAATCTTTTTTACCAGTGATTGCCCAGTCATCATGGGCTTCAGACAATAATTCCATCATGGTAGCGATCCGCTCTAATCTCGAGCTTAAAAACTCACTAAAATTTCGAACTGCTTTAGCGCTTACCCTCTTAACTTTAACAATATCATCCAAAGGAGGTCTTTCGCCGGTTGACCCATTATTTTTTTCAAAAAAATGGAACAAAAATCGAGTTCTTTGTACACAAGTCACATTATCCTGGCGCATACTCTTTTTCTCCTTAATCTTTAAACAATATTAATAAGCTTTTAATACCTTTTCTGGCTTGAAGCTTACTTGACTGTTATCCAATAGCTACCCATAATTACAACCGATAACAGATATCCAAGGGGAATATTTACCAGCACACCAGCAGTAAAAGCTGCAAAGGGCTTCCAACCGACTGCAGCAAGTTCCTTTATGCGACTCGTTAGACCAATTGAGAGAAAGGTGAAGATAAAGGCCCAATTTCTTAATTCTATAATCGGATTAATGATGTTATTATCGAGGGCTTTGGAAGTCACTACATTCGGAGAAGCAGCTAAGAACGTTATGATAATTGAGGCTACAAAGAACCCTATAACGAATTTCGGAAAACGTATCCAGATATCAAGAGCATCCGGTTTGGTGCCAGCATACCTTTTATCCCATCTTGTGACAGAAATAAAGGCCATGATGAAACACCAGATCCCGATGAACATGTCACGACCTACGACTTTCATCAGGGTAAACGTTTTGATAGCTTGTTCATTGATAGCAGCCGCTGCGGCCATACCAGGAGCATCGGCAAATTCTGATGTGCCAATCCAAGCACCCGCTGGACCTGGTGGAATATGCAATGCCTTAATGGCTAAGGGGAGAATGAAAATCATGATGATGGACCAAAGAATAACCAGAGAAATTGCTATTGAAACGTGCTGCTTTTCTGCTTTAACAGCTCCACCAATGGCAATCGAAGCAGAAACTCCACAGATCGAACCTCCGGCAGCCAGTGTAGCAGCAAAGCGCTTATCTAGCGCGAAAATCCGTGTTCCTGTCCAGTAAATGGTGAGGAAAGTAGCTATCGCAATTATTGTTGCTTGGGCAAAAGCTGTCGAGCCGGCTCGGACAATTAAAGTTAATGGTAAGGATGCACCCATTAACACAATTCCCAGCTTAATGTAAAATTGGGTCTGGAGTGCGGTGCTTAGCCAATAGGGAATCTTTAAAAGGTTACTAATTGCAAGTCCTACTACGAGGGCGAGAAGCGGGGTTTCAAAGTTATATCTTTTCATGACATCCCAAGAACCCCATACCGAAACTAGAACACTGAGTAAAAAAAGAAACGTGAATCCTACTAAAAATCGCTTAACTTCTCCACTAAGAGCTTTAATCGCAATTGAGAATAAGATCAGAAAAAATAAATAGAGGGTTAAGAGAGTGGTCTTATGGCTACTAAGATAACTAAAAGCAGTGTTATAGTCGCTATAGTTCGGGATCTTAACGACAATCCAATTTCTAAAGTTATATCCATTACTCCAAAACACGATTGCTAACAGTACGATTGTTAAACCAAGCCACATGGCCCAATAATCTTCCTGCTTCCAAAGGTCGGACCAGCCCCCGGAAGGAGTCGTTGATTTCTTTGCAGAGGATATATAGCCCATTATTCAACCACCCCATAACTTTGTAACTTTCGATACAGATTCCTCACACTGATTCCTAATATATTTGCAGCTTGTGTCTTATTGCCCTTAACTCTTTTAAGAGTAGCTAAAATGTAGTGCTTTTCAACATCTTCTATTGAGGGATATGGATTGCCACGGAATATATCGAAGAATCCATCTTCTGAACCGGAGGAGTGAGATGGCTTCAGGATTTGATCTGAGTTTCCCCAAATATCTTTAGGTGCGATCCTTCCACCGATAGACAAGATTATTCCGCGTTCAATGAGATGGAAGAGCTCACGAACATTACCCGGAAAATCATAATTTAGCAATTGCTCAATTGTTTCTGGTAATAAACTATATTCGTCTTGAAGAAAATTTTTGTTGGTCTGGGTTTCAAGAAATTGTCTTATAAGCGGAAGAATATCTTCCCGCCGTTCTCGTAGTGGAGGGACGATTAAGGTTAACCCGTTTAAGCGGTAAAACAAATCTTCTCGAAATCTTCCGCAATTAATCTCCTGCTGAAGATCTCGATTTGTTGCTGCTACAATCCGAACATCTACCTGTCGGAGTCGGGTATCTCCAACCCGGCGGAATTCTCCGCTTTCTAAAAACCGGAGAAGCTTTACTTGAATAGACAAGGGCATTTCACCAATTTCATCGAGAAAGAGCGTGCCGTTATCGGCCATTTCTACTAATCCGATTTTCTGAGACCCGGCTCCGGTAAAGGCTCCTTTTTCGTGTCCAAAAAGCTCACTCTCTATTAAAGTCTCTGGTATAGCGCCTGCGTTGACAGGAATCCAGGGGCGGTTTACCCGTGAGCTCCAGTGATGGATTGCTTGAGCAATCAACTCCTTACCCACGCCGCTCTCTCCTTGTATGAGGACTGAGGCATCTGTTTGAGCAACCTTATGGGTCATCTCAAGGAGCGCAACCATGGGTGCACTTTCGGCGATAATTACTAGTTCTCGAGTTTGGCGATTCACTACCTGCCTGAGCCCTGTATTTTCCAACAATAACTTCTTTTTTTCAAGGGCTTTTTGTAACGTAATTTCGAGTTCTGACAAGTTACACGGTTTGGTCAGGTAATCATACGCTCCAAGTTTCATAGCTTCAATGGCTGACTCGATGGTACCATTACCAGTTAACATGACGACTTGGAGATCGGGTTGTAATTGTTTAATCTTTGGTAAAAGAATAAGCCCGTCACCGTCCGGCAGCTTAATATCCAACAGGACAGCATCGATTAAAGTATCTTTGAGAAGGGATAAACCTTCTTTGGCTGTGCCGGCTTCCATTATTTCATAGCCCTTACGCTTTAAACGCTGTGCAATAATCACACGCAAGGCTTCCTCATCGTCTAAGATTAGAATCCTGTGACTGTGCTTCATCTACTTTAATCTCCTCCCTTATGGAGAGGCAAGGTTATCCTCACACAAGTTCCTTGACCTTCCGAACTTTCTAAAGCCATCTCGCCTTGCATCTTCTGAACAATTCCGTAACTTACATACAACCCCAAACCGGTTCCTTGCCCTACAGACTTCGTTGTAAAAAACGGGTCGAAGGCCTTCTTTAGATTGATTTGAGGAATTCCTTCCCCATAATCCTTGATCGTAAAATGAATTTTATCCCCTTCGTGACATCCTTTAACTTCGATCATTTTTCCTTCAGAGGAGGCATCCAAAGCATTGTTGATCAGATTGAGAACCACTTGCTGCCACTCGTTTTCATTACCCAGGATAAATAGACTATTTTCCAGTTCGACCTCAACTTTAATCTTCTTGTGTTTAATCTTGTGTTCTAAAAGTCCTAGTGTCTGCACGCTGACTACACCAATTTCGATAAGGTCACTCCCATTGATGCGCTGTCGGGCAAAACCAAGTAAACGACCCGTAATCTGTTTACATCTGTCGATTTGTCCCAAGACCGTCTTAAAGCCGGTCTTGATTTCCCCTTGCGTTGGCCCTAGTTCTTCCTCATTCAAGCGGTCTAGTAAATCCTCACTATGAGCCGCAATTATAGCCAATGGATTATTTATTTCATGAGCAACTCCTGAGGCCAAAAGTCCAATGGCAGCCATTTTATCCGTCTCAATCATGCGGGCTTCCATTTCCACCTCTTGGGTAACATCGTCGAGTAATAACAGGTAAGCCGCACCTTCTGGATTATCAGGTGATAGCTCATACTGCATCTGACGGAAATGTCGGCGTTCCTCGTTCACGAAAACAGAACATATATTACGCCCTTTTTCGTGGTAACCGCCCTCCATTTCTTCTCCATTAACAACTTGATCACACGGGAGATTCTCTAATTGATGCCCAAACCATTCTGAGAACTTCGTATTCCACCAAATAATCTTCTTATCAGGATTTAGTAGAACCATTCCAGCCCCAACCCCGTCAACGACGGTGGTCAAGAGCTCCTTCTCATTTTTTAGGTTTTCATTTTTTTGATCTAGTGAATTTAACAACTGATTGAAGGATCTAACTAACCTCCCGATTTCATCCCAACTCTCAATTGGAATATGGGATTCTAAATCTCCCGTTGAAATGATCCGTCTAACTTGACCTTCAAGATTTTCAATGGGATGAACTACTTTTAAACCAAAGGCAATACTTAAAATCATAGCAAGGACCATGATTAAGATGGCAATGACCATGAGCCGATAGGCAAAAACTAAAATTGGTTTATTCGCTTCTCGGGCTGGCTGTTCAATAAATACTGCCCAATTCGGAGTGCCCATAGAAGCAAACGCCCCTATGACGGAAACACCATCCAGATTTTTATACTCATTTCCCTGGGAGGAATCTTCTCCCTCTAGAAAACTTTGAACAGCAGGATCTTCACGAATTTCCTCATGATGCAAAACAAGATTGGAGTCAGTATGCCCAATTAAATTTCCGGCTTGGTCAACTATAAATACGTACGCTCCCTCACCCAACTGCATATTAACATATCGGCTGATGATCCCATTCAAGTCAACTTTAGCTTGCAAATATCCGATTCGAGCTTTAGTCAAGGGGTCTTGAACCGCTACAGTCAAATAGATCTCCGGGCGACCATCACTCGAGAAGAACACTTCACTAATAGCTGATAATTTTTCCGTGGATATCGGATTTTCAATTTTGGTTGCTGACGTAGAAGGGTGAATTCCCTCTTGACGAGTGATCTGATCGATGATGATAAAATTTTCATCAGTTATCTTAATTTCTTCGATAAAAGACTCTTGGTGCAAAAGTATTTCTAAAATTATCTGACGTGATGTTTCGTCTTTCCCTATGAGAGCGTAGGCACTCGTTACCTTCGTAGGGGTTAAACTGATCTCAACATTTCTGACGAAGTTTCGTATTTCATTGGCGATTACTGTTACCTGCGCAAAGTCTTGTTCGTAAATACCCTTTTGTAGATTTTGTCGTACAGATGTAAAACCTAAATTACCAAGAAGGAACAGAGGAAGAATGGACATGGTGACTCCAAATATAAGAAAATGAATTTTAAGGCGCATCCACCATGGAATTAAACTTTTTTTCAACAGTCGGCCCCCATCCGTGTTTTTTCTTCCTCAGATCTAATAACTATGTCTTTACACTTAGTGTAGCACGAGCTTACTGATTTTTGTCAAAAAGACGACATTTTTTTATATAATCATTTATTTTGGTCACAGAATGTGAAAATAGCACCCCTTTTCTAATCGAAAAGAGGTGCTTTCTGTCTTTTGTAGATAGACATTTTTTATCGATCTAACTATACTTGAATTGATTTGTTCAAAGATCCTCGTTTTTCTTCGGAGATTCTGTGGAATTTCTTATAAACTTGATAACAAGAACTAATTATGAATTTAACACTTGCAATTGCTAATAGAACCATCAGTACTATTAAAAACCAAGTAAATATTGTTACAGCCATCGTTTTTTCTCCCTTCACAACTTAAAATTATCGATGTGAATTACTTGCTTTTATTATAACAGACTGAAATTTAAAAAGATAGTGATTGTTCTCACTTTCTCAAAGTCTAACTCTTCCGACTAGTTTTAATTTTTTTACAATTTTGTTAATTGCGAGTGCGGGAAAGTAAATTGACTGATACAACCCTCCTTCTAATCAATGGTAAGACCCATATAGATACAATCAAAAAACTGCCCTGAAATAAAGAACTCCCTTGTAATCAACCCCTCTTGAATGAAGCCAATTTTCTCGTAGACACGAATCGCTCTATCATTGTCACTTCGAACTCGAAGATTAAGTTTGCGAACTTTGTTTGAGTCCTTTGCCCACTGAATCAATTCTTGAACCAAAACGGTTCCAATTCCTTGGTCCCAGTAATTCTTAAGTACTGAAACTCCGAATTCGCCCGTATGTTGTATCCGGGCCCGGATTCCACCAGTAAAGTTTAAACAGCCAATTACCTTATCTCCAACTAAGGCGAGGAGCATAATTCTGTTTTTGGTGATGCGACTTTCTTCGAGGAAAACTTCCTCTTCGCTTACCGATACCTCAAGTTCACCAGGTCCAAAGGTTAGGAAATCCGATTGAGCACCGATCATCTGTAAGTAGATAACGAGCTCGGGAGCGTCTCCTTTGCCGGCTTCTTTTATTAGCACCGTTTGTCCGTTTTTCAAAGGAATGGTTTTCATAGGATTTCTCTCCTCCCTCGTATAACTGCTTATATCAATTTCAAATATACTTTATCCCAATTATGGAATATCATCAAACATTATTGGATTGTAACCTACAATTCAGGAAATACTATCAGAGTAATAAGTTTAATAATGAGGAGGCGTTCTTTTTGAGTAATCAAGATCAGACAAGAAGAGAAGTTTTAGCTAATAAATATCCAGAGATGGACGAACATTTTGAACAATTAAAAAATCAGGCTAATGAACCTAAAATTGAAAGATTAGGGGGAAATAATAAGAAGCAAAAACAACGAAGCTAAGATTAGTTCTCAAATAACTAATAGGGGGAATTAGGGAATATAAGTTCCCCCTTCTTACTTAAGCGCATTGAAATTAAATCAATGGATTTAGCCCACCATCACTCATTCCACTTGCACTAAATAATACATCCCCCTTTTGGTCGGGTTACTCTTCAATATTCACTAATATATCGTCGATCTCAATTTCAGCGAAGTCACCCTCGGGTGTTTTAATACACTGGCAACAATTATCACATTGTTTTGTCGGATCTAGATCACAAAGATCACATTCTCCACATGCTGTGCAAACACGATCTTCCAAAACGCAAGGCTCACCAAGCTTATTCAAGTTCTCAAACCTCCAAAGTACTAATTATTATGAACTAAATTAAAATAGTCCCGGACTCACAATCAACGATCTTGGGTCTTTAGATAGGTCTCGAAGTGCAGCCTTTGACCGTTGCTCTGCCCACGCTTCATCCAATAAGTTAATGGTATCTTTATAGCGTTGCTCACTCCCAAATAAGACCAGTAATAAATCTCCGTCTGCTCTTGTGACATAGGTTACAAGGCATTGACCAGCTTCTGTCGTGGTACCAGTTTTTAGACCTCGGTCTCCAGGATAAACCCCTAGGAGGAGGTTCGTGTTCTGCAACTCCGCGTTACGAATCTTACCCTGAGCGTCTTTCCACTGGACACGTGCGTGGTTTTTCTGAACATATTTCATGAGTTTTTCATTCTTGATAAAGTGATTGGCAATCACAGCAAAGTCGCTAGCAGTGGTATATTGGTCAGGGTCGGGCATTCCATGTGGGTTCGTAAAGCGAGAATTTTGACACCCTAGAGCAGTGGCATAGTTATTCATTTTCTGAGCAAATTCAGGGATTGAACCGCTGATTTTGACTGCCAAAGCAGCAGCTGCGTCATTAGAACTGTTGACATAAAGCGCAGTTAACAGGTCGTCGACGGATATTTCGTCTCCTGGACTGAGTCCAAGTCTGGAGCCTTCTACCGTTACTTCAGGGCCGACCTTCACGATATCCGTCTCTTTCAAGCTCTCTTCAGCGATTAAACCAGTGAGGAGTTTCAAGGTGCTGGCAGGGGCGCGTTGTAAGTCAGGATTTTGTGATTTAAGTATCTGGTTCGTTTGGGGATCAAGGAGTACGTAGCTTACCTTTGGCGCTATGTGCTCCGAAGCTGAACTTGAACTTGAAAATGAAGTATTAGTATTAGTATTAGTATTAGTAGTATTATCTTTACTTGTAGGTGTAGCAATTGCTATAGCAGCAGCTGTTGGTGTAGGAGTAAGTGAGGTCATGGACTTGAAGATTTTTAGTTTAGTTTCAGCTAATGTAATAAGGCCTTTGACCTTGGCAGGGCCTAGATCAAAATAGCGGAATCCTACCAACGATAATATTCCAATGAACATCACAAGTATAATTCCCTTTGATCTGAAATGTCTTCGCTTTTTATAGCTCAATGATTAACCCCTCCTAGGGCATCTCCTTAGTAATTACTTATGCTTACCCGAACTTATAGTTTCTGATTGCACAAACAAGGTTATTATAACTAATTTTAAAATATTGAGCAAGTTCCTTTATTTCATCCATAGTTGCCAAACTGCCAAAAAAGGATAGGGATTGACCCATTTTCCATTGGGTAGTTCAATTCCAAAATGAAGATGATCGGGTGTAGTCAAGGCGTCTCCAGTGTGCCCCATCCCTCCTATGGCCTCCCCTTTTTCGATTCGTTTTCCTTTACTAAGGTGCGGCGAACTATATTGCAGATGGGCGTAATAATAATAATTTCCATCATCCCCTCGTACTCCGACTCGTTCTCCACCCAGCCTGTTCCACCCTAACTGCTCAATCTTTCCCCCACAGATACTAACAATGGGAGTCCCTTCCTTTCCAAACAAATCTGTCCCTTCATGTCTGCGGAATCCTCCTTCTCGATCTGCACCAAAGCTATCATCGAACCAGGTCGCACCCTGCACAGGAAAGACATATTTCTCGGGATAATAATATGTATATTGCTTTAGGATATCCCGATGCCTCCGAACTTTTTTAAGGGAAGCTGACGGAAGCGTGCCCCAGTTTAAGTCTTTAAATAGAACTTGATTGCGAAGTTGGTCAATAAGCGCCTGAGCTTCTTTTTCTGGTAGAGTCGAACGGATTGCTAATAAATCCTCCCATGAAGCAGTAGGGGATTTGAGGCTATCTTCATGGCACTGTTTCACAAGAGTAGGTGTTACTGAACTCAAATACGGATAGATATCTTCTGATATATTAGGTGGCTTATGAAGTAAATGCCATGCAATCATGCCGAGTAAAATAAGAAATATGAGCTGAGCTAATCTGTGTTGGAGTCTGGTATAAATTCTCATCTTATTCCCCTACTTTCTTCAAAGATCATTTTCTTTTCACATTCTCGTTTATACTGACTATACATGATTCATTGCGAACATTTGTTTGCACTTTACGGCAATGGATGGTACAATATTCCTGAATAGATGGGGGTGTGATACTTATGTACCCGGATTTATCAATGCGTCAAACGAAGATCTTGGAATTTATTAAAGAAGAAATACGTAAAAAAGGATATCCTCCTGCCGTTCGGGAAATAGGCGAAGCTGTTGGTTTACTATCTAGCTCTACAGTGCATGGACATCTTCAGACCTTAGAGGAAAAAGGGTATATCCGGCGTGATCCTACAAAGCCTCGGGCCATCGAGATCTTGGATAGTTCTATTGACCCAATTGACAAGCAGAAAGCGATACATGTGCCCATTGTGGGTCGTGTAACTGCAGGACAGCCGATTTTAGCTGTGGAAAACATTGAAGGCACCTTTCCCCTTCCGGACGATCTGGTTCGTCAAGATAATGTTTTTATGCTTAAGGTTCAAGGAGATAGCATGATTGAAGCAGGCATTCTGGATGGAGACTACATTATCGTCCGTCAACAAAATGTAGCTAGAAACGGCGAAATCGTTGTGGCATTGATAGGTGATGAAGCAACTGTAAAACGATTTTTTAAAGAAAGAACGCTCATTCGGCTCCAGCCCGAAAACTCTGCTATGGAACCAATCTATTCCCAGGACGTCTCGATTTTAGGGAAAGTTGTCGGTGTCTTTCGTACCCTCTAATAAGACGCCCCCTAAACAATATGCACTAGAAAGAACGCTTACTATTACTCTTTCATTTTTTATCAGTATTTTATCAAAGCACTAAATTTGATAAATAAAATAAGGGGAGCAGAGATGGATATCCATCTCTGCTCCCCTTTATGATCGGGAATACATGAAACCTAAAAGTAGGACTCTTTAGTAGCGGTTAGCCATCGGTTGCCATCGGCAACCTTATTCAGGCGAGATTTTGGAGCTTTGTTTATCCTGAAATCGTTCTAAACCTAAAGTGATTAATTCATCAATCAAATCAGAGTACGGAATTCCGGTAACCTCCCAAAGCTTGGGGTACATTGAGATTTCCGTAAAACCTGGTAAGGTATTAATTTCGTTTAGGTAAATCTCGTTTTGAGGGGTTACAAAGAAATCAACACGACTCAAACCACAGGCTTCGACAGCACAGAAAGCTTCAACGGCCATCTTCTGTAAACGCTCTACGATAGATTGATCGAGGTCTGCCGGGATCAACAGTCTAGAACCAATATTGGAATACTTTGCTTCATAAGTATAGAATTCCTGCGCAGGTAAAACTTCTCCAGGAAGCGAGGCTTTTGGCCTGTCATTCCCCAGAACAGAGACTTCAATTTCTTGGCCAATAATTGTTTCTTCGACAACGATTTTACGATCGAAGTTCGCTGCAACCTTTAGCGCATTCTGCAATTCTAAGCGATGATGGGCCTTGGATATTCCCACACTTGAGCCTAGATTAGCTGGCTTTACAAAGCAAGGATAGCCTATCTTTGCCTCGATTTGATTAAGACTTGTTTCTACCTCGTTCAGTAAGTCTGAACGAAGTAACGTCAGGTAGCGTGCTTGGGGCAGCTCCTTTTCATGGAAAACGGCTTTCATCCGATCTTTGTCCATACCAAGTGAGGAACCTAAAACGCCTGATCCTACATAAGGGATATTAGCCATTTCGAGTAATCCTTGAAGAGTTCCATCTTCCCCATAGGGTCCATGAAGGACAGGAAAAATCAGATCAACTTTCCCTTGGTTTGGCAGAACACGACCATCTAAAGCAATAAAATGCGGGTTTGTCGGATCAATAACCAGCGTAACCTGACAAGCTTGATCTTGGGAAGGGAAGCCATCCTTGATCAATTTCCCTGGTAATTCCCCCCAAAACCATTGCCCAAGTTTATTAATGCCGATGGTTTCTACATTATAACGATTTCGATCAATGGCATTATAAATAGACTGGGCTGAATTTAATGAAACCTCATGTTCACCAGAGCGGCCACCAAATAAAAGAGCCACATTTAGTTTGTGTTCACCCACTATACCCCACCCTCTCAATTAATCTCTTTAGAACAAAAATTCATATGTTCTCTGTGTCCCAAAAAATTTCCTCATAAGAGAAGATAATCTTTCTCATAGAAGTATATGCTTCTAAAAGAAAAAAGCTCCCGCCTAACGGGCAAGAGCACCAATTTGTCCTATAGGCCAGTAGCGAAAAAGAGTTCTGCCGGTAATATTTTCCATCGGTAAAAAGCCCCATTCCCTAGAATCCGCACTGTTATTGCGATTGTCTCCCATCACAAAGACTGAATTCTCAGGAACGTCTATGGGACCGAAGTTATTGTTAGGCTTCTCTAATAGATAGGGTTCATAAAGAGGCTGACCATTGACATAGGTTGTACGATTTCGTATTTCGATTTTATCTCCTGGTAAGCCTACGACTCGTTTAATGTAGTCATCTGTCGCATGGGCACTGGCTGGTGGATGGAAAACAACAATATCACCAGGGCTAATCTGATCAAACCGTTTAAAGAAAAACTTATCTACAATTACCCGGTCTTCAAGTTGAATGGTAGGAAGCATTGAACCAGTAGGAATTTTGCGTGCTTCAATCACAAAGGTACGCAACAACCAAGAAAGCGCAAAGGCAATCAGGACAATTTCTATTAGTTCTATTAAAAATCGCCCAGTACTTTTTGGTGACTCCGAAGTATCCATAATTCACCTCTTTCCCCCTTAAATATTAACATATTTTTTTCAAGAAAGCTTATATAAGCAAAGTGGATTCTCTCCTCAACGAGTTTAGCTAAACTTATCTGAGGAGAATAGCCATCGAATTAAGTCTGAAAAAGTTAACTGAGAAGTCCTTGTTCAAATAAATTAAGAGCTGCTAAAATGTTGCCTAGCTGCACATAATGATGTGAAATTCCACCTTGCTGATAAACAATATAGGGTTCGCGGAGAGGACCGTCAGCAGAAAATTCACTGGTTGAACCTAAGATAAAAGTTCCCCCTGCCATAATGACTTCATCTTCATAACCTGGCATACCAGAGGGTATAGGCGTGACGTGAGAATCAAGTGGAGAACCTTTTTGTATTCCCTGACAAAAGGCGATCAGCTTTTCTCTTGATCCGAGCCTAACGGCTTGGATAAGATCAGTTCTTAGCATTTCTGGTTCTGGATTTACTTCAAATCCTAAAGCTCGCCAAAATGCTGAGGAAAAAACCGCACCTTTAATCGATTCAGAAACCGTCAAGGGACTCAAAAATAAGCCTTGATAAAACAGTCGTTGCCACTCTAAGGTCGCCCCCATGTGCTCACCGATGCCTGGTGCTGTTAAGCGCTGGGCAGCGAGTTGAACTAGATCTGCGCGCCCGGCTACATACCCACCGGTAGGAGCTAGACTGCCTCCTAGATTCTTAATTAGCGAACCAGCGAGCAAATCGACGCCAATATCACCCGGTTCTTGGATTTCGACGAGCTCTCCATAGCAGTTATCTACAAAAATAATCAGTTGAGGATAGTTTGTTTTGACATTTTCTACAAGTTCCTTTAACTGAGCTATCATCAGAGAGTTGCGCCAAGCATACCCTCGCGAACGCTGAACCATAAGTAAGCGGGTCTTATCTGTAATTCTCTCGCCTAAAAGAGAGTATTGTATTTTACCTTGTGAGTCTAAGGGGATGTCCTCATAGGATATCCCAAAATCTATGAGACTCCCCTGCCCTTTTCCCCTTAGCCCGATAACTTCTTCTAGGGTATCGTAAGGAGCTCCGCTAACCGAAATAATATGATCGCCTGGTCGAAGCACACCAAAAAGGGCTGCAGCAATTGCATGAGTCCCTGAAACAAACTGACCGCGGACAAGTGCCGCTTCGGTTCCTAAAATACGGGCTGCTACACGGTCGAGGACTTCTCGACCAGAATCACCGAGTCCATAACCCGTGGTTCCCTGTAAGTGATAAGTAGAAACTCGCTCTTCTTGAAATGCTTTTAATACTTTCTTATGATTTTTGAAGGCTATCTCTTGTAGTACAGGTAGTTGACGAAAGAGTGCTTCTTCCGCTTCGGCTACTGCTTTGTTAATCAACTTCGGCCAATCGGGATTCAAATACAAACTATTTCCTGGTTTCTAAAACGCATTAAAATTAACTAAACTACAAAATGCGTCCTTCACTTGTCCGACGAACAAGCGGCAACGTCACAGGATTCAGTTGCTGAGCCACAGACTCTCGTCTATGTTTCGGATGGTTAAACTCCGTAGATTTAACCGCCGCTTTCACGTTCTATCCAAAAGAGGGTGTTACCCATCGCCTAAGATCACCATGACAACAGCCTTTCACCACGTGTACTGTTGCCATTTCTTATCTTTAAGCTGGAGTTAATACCTCAGCTAAGCAAGCTTTCCGCAAATGTTGCCATGAAACCAGGCTTTTCACATCCTTTCGTATTAAGTTTAACCTTCGATTTAGAACGTGCATAGGTCCATTCGCTTTCACGAATAAAATGACTGCCTCGGTATTGGCCGTAATAATCCAGCTCTGCTACCCCTAATCCGTCCGGATTTGCATCAACCCCGATAGCCCCATCATTTGAGGTATACTGTGCAGCTTCTTTCTCTTCAATCGTGACATGGACGTAGTACCGTTTATTCTCTCGTATGATTTCAATTTGATAAGCTTTGCCAGTCTTTAGGTAGTCAATCTCTGGGGGTTTAGGTTAGTAATGAGCTGACATATTTCCATACTGGCTTGAGAGAATCTCCACGAGTTAGGGACATTTTGACGGGATAAGGAAGTTGTTGAGCTAAATCATTCAAAGCATCTTCATCTAAGGCTTTATCAACCTTATTTAGCAAGCTTAGCATAGGTTTTTCAACGCATCCAAGTTGTTTTAGCACTTGATGGACCGCCTCAGCTTGTTGGAGGGCCTGAGGATGACTGGCATCTAAAACATGAATCAAAACATCCGCTTGTTGTACTTCTTCTAAGGTTGCAATAAAAGCATTAATCAACTGAGTGGGTAATTTTCTGATAAACCCAACCGTGTCGCTAAGCAGAACTTCCAAGGAAGAGCTTACTCTAATACTCCGAACGATGGGATCTAACGTAGCAAATAATCTATTTTCACCAAGGGGCAAATCGGAACGACTACCCGCTTGTTCCATGGCATTTTTCATGAACGTCGTTTTTCCTGCGTTAGTATAGCCTACTAAGGCAATGATGGGGAGCCCACTTCTACTTCTTTGACGGCGCTGAACTTCCCGGTGCTGAAGTACAAGTTTTAATTCTCTTTCAAGTTGGGTTATGCGATCCCGCATTCTCCGACGATCCATCTCAAGTTTTGTTTCTCCAGGACCCCGGGTGCCAACTCCTCCACCTAAACGAGAGAGTGCTTGTCCCTGACCTGTTAAATAAGGTAATAGATGCTTTAATTGAGCTAATTCAACTTGAAGTTTACCTTCCCGGGATTGAGCGCGCTGAGCAAAAATATCTAAGATCAATCCTGAACGGTCTAATACTTTCAGACCAGTTTCTGCCTCTAAGGTTCGCAACTGGGTGGTCGATAGTTCATCATCACAGATAATCACATTAGCTTCTGTTTCCTGTAAACGGTGGACAAGTTCTTCAAGTTTTCCGGTTCCAAAATAGCTGCGATTCTGGCTATAACGCCTTAATTGGACAAGTTGACCGACTACCTCAACCCCAGCTGACCGGGTTAGTTCGCGCAGTTCATCTAGATAATCCTGATTTTCTTGGTCACTTTCTTCCAGGGCAATAAGGAAAGCGCGCTCACTATTAGGAGGGGTCTGAGGTTTGGTCCCTCTCGATGTACCTTTGGAAAGTTCATTAAGAGCCTGGTTATAGTCAAAGGAATTCCAGTTTTTAGGGCTGAGATTAACGAGATAAGGATTGTCCTCGTCTGTCCGATAGGCAATTTGAATTCCCGTGAGTTGCCCATCGAGAACACCAAGGGAAGCCATACTTTCCAGCTGAAGAGAGGATAAGGCACTATGATCAAGGGGACTTAGGGAGTAGTTCCCCTTGGGATGCGTATGGATACAGCGCAAATGTTTTCCCACGGATCTTCCTTTAATCGGAGGAAGGGCTACCGTGGCATGACGGCCAACAGCCCCGGCTAACAGTGTGCCGGGACGGGAAAGATAGACAGCGATTTCCCGATTCCAAAGTTGGGTTAGGCGAATCAATTCTTCAAGAATTGTAGAATTGATAAGTTCAGTCCGTTCTGTTTTGATTTCAGAAAGATTCTTAAGTTCTTGTATCTGGCTTGCCCGAATTCCAGACAAGTCTCCCGAAATGTCCATAGCCATACAAAAAACCTCATGTTTCCTAATTTTCCTGACTGATTACACTTCAAAATGCACTCTTGCAAACGCTTTTCCACTAGAGATCTTCCAAATTTATATCTTCAGGCAAGATCTGAATTAGTTCTTCGCGACTTGAACTCGTTTTTTGGAACAGCCGAACGGCTTGTTTTCGAACTGTTTTTTCCACGAGGTTACGGACAAGCCGAGCATTCCCTGCATAACGATGGGTGTTGAGTAAGTTTTGCAGGTGGAAGCGGAGCGCATCTTCCGCCTCAGTTGTTAATTCATATTGCCGAGTTTTTAGCATCAGTTTACCGATAGCTAGTAATTCATCGAGGGTATAATCTGGAAAGTCAATATGTATAGGGAAGCGGGAACGAAGTCCAGGATTAGTCTGTAAGAACCATTCCATTTCTTGACGATATCCGGCCAAGATTAAAACAAGATTGTCTTTATTGTCCTCCATAGCCTTGACTAAGGCATCGATGGCTTCCTTGCCAAAATCTTTCTCTCCCCCTCGAGCTAAAGAATAGGCTTCATCAATAAAGAGGACGCCGCCTAAGGCCTTCTTAAGTTGCTCTCTTGTCTTTTGTGCAGTATGCCCAATATATTCACCGACTAAATCTGCCCGTTCACATTCGATCACATGTCCTTTTTGAAGAACTCCCATTTCTTTAAACAGTCGCCCGACCAAACGTGCCACTGTTGTTTTGCCGGTTCCTGGATTCCCTCTAAAAATCATATGTAAAACAAGGGGTTCTGCTATGAGTTTTTCCTGGAGTCTCCGTTTTTGGATTTCCACATAGGCTTGTAGATCTCGGATCAGACGTTTCACAATGATTAAACCGATATAGGTCTCTAATTCATCGAGAATTTCTCCGACTTTTTTATCTTTATCCTTATCTTTTTCTTGTGTAGAGTTACTCTTTCGTGCTCGGCCAATCCCCGCCATCTCAGCGGTAGGAGTGGGTTCACTTGGGTTTTTGGGGGGTAAGGGAATTTGAATGACCGGAGGTTGAGAATTGTCCGGTTTAAACGTGATACGGATTGTCATAAGTACAGGCACACCTCCCATCTTTACTAATATACGCAAGTAAAGATAAAAGGTGTCCTAGTTAAGTGTTGTTATTATTTCCCTGTTAAGCTTTTGGCGTAACGTACTCGAGAAGTATGATCTAAGAACTTCTTACGCAGTCGAACACTTTTAGGGGTGATTTCGACCAATTCATCGTCGTTAATAAATTCTAAGGATTGTTCTAAAGAAAGCTCTCTAGGCTTATCCAGGCGTAACGCTTCATCTGCTGAACTGGTACGCATATTGGTGAGCTGCTTTTTCTTACAAACGTTAACTTCAATATCCTGTTCACGTTTATTTTCTCCAACAATCATACCTCCATATACATGAAGGCCTGGATCAACAAACAATTGGCCGCGCTCTTGAGCAGAATAGAGACCGTAAGCGTTCGTTTCTCCTTCTTCGAAGGCAATCAGCGCGCCGCGATTTCGGCCTGGGATATCCCCTTTATAAGGTTCATAACCCAAGAACATATGGCTCATCATTCCCTCACCCCTGGTTTGGGATAAGAACTCTCCTCGGAAACCGATCAGGCCTCGAGCCGGAATTCGAAATTCTACGCGGAGTTGTGTTGCAGAGAGATTTATCATATTAGACATTTCAGCTTTGCGCTTACCTAATAACTCCATGACAGCTCCCAAGGAACTCTCTTGTAAATCACAGATTAAGAATTCAATGGGTTCGCATTTGACACCGTCGATCATTTTATAGATAACTTCAGGTTTAGAAACTTGAAGTTCATACCCTTCGCGACGCATGTTTTCAATTAAAATTGAGAGGTGAAGCTCTCCTCTACCAGAGACTTGAAAACTATCAGCAGAGTCTGTCTCTTCGACTCTCAGGCTGACATTTGTCTCAACTTCTTTCCAGAGACGCTCCCGAATCTTACGCGAGGTAACAAAGTGTCCTTCACGTCCGGCAAAGGGGCTGTTATTAACCATAAAATTCATGGAAAGCGTAGGCTCATCCACTTCAATGGTCGGTAAAGCTTCAGGACTAAGGGCACAGGCAACAGTTTCCCCAATATTAGCACTTGTTAATCCCGTAAGGGCTACGATTTCTCCAGCAGACGCTTCGGGCACGATTTCTCGCTTTAATCCCTCGAAAAGCATAACTTTTCCTACTCGCGTCCGTTCAAAACTTTCATCCCGCTTGATCAAGGTGATATTTTCATTTTGATGAATTGTCCCTCGAACGATACGACCAATGACGATTTTACCGACATAATCGTCATAATCTAAGGTTGTAACAAGCATTTGAAAGGGAGCATCGAGATCAACGACTGGAGCTGGAATATGCTCTAAGATAACGGAAAATAAAGGTGCCAAGGTGTCTTCCAGAGCATCAGGAGAGAGTCCTGCAATGCCTGAGCGCGCAGAGGCATAGACAACTGGAAAATCTAATTGATGGTCTTCTGCACCGAGCTCAATGAAGAGATCTAAGACTTCATCGACCACTTCAGCCGGTCGTGCATCCGGGCGGTCTATCTTATTGATGACAACAATGGGGATAAGCTTCAGTTCCAAGGCTTTTCGTAAAACGAAACGAGTTTGAGGCATCGGCCCTTCAAAGGAATCGACGATCAGAAGAACTCCATTGACCATCTGTAAGACACGTTCAACCTCTCCTCCGAAGTCAGCATGCCCTGGAGTGTCAATAATATTAATCTTTGTTCCCAGCCAATGGACAGCAGTGTTTTTTGATAAAATGGTAATACCACGTTCACGTTCTAAATCATTGGAATCCATGACGCGTTCTACAACTTGTTGGTTAGCACGGAAGGTTCCACTCTGTTTAAGCATAACGTCAACAAGGGTCGTTTTCCCATGATCAACGTGAGCGATAATTGCAATGTTTCTTAAATTTCGAGTTTCCATAGTTGGGTTGAGTTCCTTTCTTTCACTAAGATAAAAGCATATAATCTTAGGATAACATAGTCCAGTAATGAATTCAAGCATAAAGAACTAAGTTCGATCTATACCGAACTTAGTTCTTCATGCTTAGAAAATCGTCGATGATCTTGATAGTTAACTTAAGTATTTGAGTCTCCTGCACTTGCGGTATTGAAGTTAATCGGTCGAATAGGCATTACCGTTGATATGGCATGTTTATAAACCATTTGTTGTCTGCCCTCAAATTCAATGACGACCGTAAAGTTGTCAAATCCTTTAATAAGTCCCTTAAGCTGAAACCCGTTAACCAAATAAATGGTCACCGGGAGGTTTTCTCTGCGTACCTGGTTTAAAAAGGTATCTTGTAAATTGATGGGCGACTTGTTCATGATTTTTCCTCCATCACCTTATATTTCTATAATAACTATATTACACGAGTTTCGCAGGCTCTGCAAGTTTGTACGACAATCTTGAGAATCTCATTTAATTGAAGACTAATATCGTACCAGCTAATCCGAGGATCACGTCGGAACCAGGTGAATTGACGTTTGGCAAAATGACGTGTATCACGTTGGAGTAATCTTAACATTTCTGGTTGGGTGACTCTCCCTTTTAAGAACCAAATTGCATGACGATAACCGATACTTTGCAAAGGTTTTAAGGTCGGGGCATAACCGTCCTTTAAAAGAGCTAGGGTTTCTTCAATTAAACCCTGCTTTAACATTGTAACGCAGCGTTGATTTATCCGATCATAGATTACGTCTCGTGCCGCAGTGAGCCCAATATAAACAATGGCTGGATCAAGGGGCTGGTATTCATCATCTCGAAATTGACGCTGGCTGGAGAGGGTTTTTCCTGTTAGTTCAAAAACTTCAAGAGCCCTGATTATGCGCAAAACGTTGTTGGGATGGAGCTGCTCCGCAGTGACAGGATCCTGTTTCTCCAGCTCTCTATGCAGTGCCTCGTTGCCATGTAAAATAGCGAACTCCTTCCATTTGCTCCGAATTTCCTCTGAGCCGTGTTGCGAAAAATCATAGGGATCTAATAAGGAACGAATATAAAGTCCTGTTCCACCGACAACAATCGGAATATGTCCCCGGCCCCTAATCTCAGCGATCAACGAGGTTGCCAGGGATTTAAACTGAGCAGCCGTAAAAGGTTCCGTGGGATCTAAACAATCAATCAGATGATGAGGGACAAGTTGAAGCTCTTCTGCCGTCGGTTTTGCTGAACCAATATCTAATTTCTGATAGACCTGGACGGAATCTCCAGAGATTATTTCTCCACCGATGGTTTGGGCAAGTGCTATTCCCAGTGCGGTCTTACCAACTCCAGTCGGACCGATTATTACTACAAGTGGATACACCTATCCTACCTCCATTAAACTAGAATGACACCATAATCAACTGGGCTGTACTGGCCTCCGAGTAATATCTCAAAACCAAGGCGTTGGAACTCTGAGCTGTTCTTACGTTCCTTTAAGACAACCCGTTTCCGAGCGATTCGACAAGCCTCATAAATTGCCTTAGGGTCGAGTGGTTTATGCTCTGACCATTGGTGTAAGGGTTGGATTGATTTTGATTGTTGGAGAGTCTGCCTGAACATGGGATCAAAATAGACGATATCGACGGAACTAGTGGGAATTCGTCTTAAGAACTCCATGTGATCTCCCCAAGAAATTTGAATTCTATGTGAAGCGTCTGCTAAAGCAGCCCAAGCGACTTGTTTTTCTGTTTTTTTAGAATTTGTAATCAGTTCAGTAATATGGCTTAAACCATCTTGTACCATAGCGGCTAAAACCGGGGATTGTTCAAAAGCAAGGACCTTTCCAGTTTCACCGACTGCCCATGCTCCAATTAAAGCATCCGTTCCTAAGCCAAGAGTAGCATCGATCAAGGAGTCACCAGCGCTGATCTTCGTCGCTTCAAGAAACCGATCTGACCCACCTCGCCGAAGATTAATCAGACGAATCAGGGCCATGCTGGGATGAAAGGCCAGCCGTTCCGTTCCATTGGTCAAGAATACACCACGTCGAGTGATGGCTAGTTCTGGAAATCTCTCTTCCCCCCTCGGTGTAGTGATCCAGTTGCATCCGGGGTGTTGAAGAAACCAATCAAATCTCCTTTGAAGTCTCGAATCTGAATGGGTTATTTTAATATGGATGGGGAGTTCATTCACTAGCCATAAGCCCTCCCTTGTAACTTCATAAAAGCTTCTTGTTTCCTTCTTACGGTTAGTATGTCCCTGTCACAAAGCACACAAACTTCCCATCGTTAGGTGCGATAAAAACGTCTTTCTAACTCCCCACGGGACATTTTAACCATGGTAGGGCGACCATGGGGACAGGTATAAGGATTCTGAGTTTGATAAAGTCGGGCAATCAGTTGTTCCATTTCCAACAAGGACAGTGAGTCTTGGGCTTTGATGGATTCTTTGCAAGCCAAAAGATAGATCCACTCTTCCAACAGTTTGTTTAAGTTGGGTGCTGTGTTCCTCAACAACACTTCTTCGATAAACTCACGCAGCAGCTTGTCTGGTTGAGATATTCCAGTCTGGACCGGTACACCTCGTAATAAGTAGGTACGTGAGCCAAATTGTTCTAACACAAATCCCATTTCATTAAGAATCCACAAATGCTCTAAGAGAACCTGTTCTTCCTGGAGGGTGAACTCCATGGGAAGTGGTATAAGAAGTGACTGACTTGCTTGTTCTGCATGTTTGAACTCCTTTAATAATCGTTCATAGTTGATCCGTTCGTGAGCTGCATGTTGATCAATCATAAAGAGAGTTTCACCATCCGTCGCCAAGATGTAGGTGTTGAAAAGCTGTGCTAATGGCCAGATTTGAGAGAGAATATCTGGGGCATTGGGGTTGTCTGGGGTAGTTTGTTCATAGATGATAGAACCATTATCCTGAGGAACACTAGTCTTTTGCTGAGGAAGTGTACCGAAAAATTTTGCTTGATCAAAGACTTGGGGTTTCTGGGGGCTAGTCTCTGGGCTAGTCTCTGGGTAAGTCTCTTGGTAAGCCTCTTGGTAAGCCTCAGGCTTAGTATAGGTCTGAGCATTGGTTTGAGTACTCGTTTGAGCAATAAGTTGACTTTCCTTAGCATCTGTTGACAAAGGTTCGGCTATCTCACTGATTTGCATCGCTGCATTAGGGGTTGGTGTCGAGGTTAACCTAGGGGTCAATAACTGAGTGCCCTTAGGAGTTGACGGGGTTCGAATTGCAATGGAGCTAGAAGCATTTGTTGCTGAAACATCCATTCTAGGTGGGAGCGAAAAGGTAGATTTGGTCGTCTCAAAGGTCGGTAAGGGCTTACTATTTATGAGAGTTCGATAAACAGCCTGACTGATAAAATGGGTTAAGGCTTGTTCATTCTTGAACCGAACATCCATTTTTGTGGGATGAACATTCACATCATAATCTGATGGCGGAACATGCAGGTGCAGCACGACTATGGGGTGAAGCTTCGCCGGAATCAGGGTGTGATAGCCTTCCTGCAAAGCACGGCTTAAAAACGACGAACGTATACTTCGTCCGTTAATCATAAAAACTTGAGCTTGCTTAGAAGTTCGGACCAGATCCGGTGGACTGATATAGCCTTCTAAACACCACTCTTCGTGTTGCGCATGGATTGATATAAGTTGCCGCGCCATGGTATGCCCGAGGATAGATCCAATTGTTTCACGTAACTGACCACGCCCAGAGGTTTGCAAAACAACTTGCTGCGGATGAGTTAGAGAAAATGCAATCTCTGGGTGCGCCAGCGCCATGCGCCCGATGGAATCACTAATCAGCCCAAATTCCGTCGGGGTAGATTTTAAAAATTTCAATCTCGCTGGCGTATTATAAAACAAATCTCGAACTGTTACTGAGGTTCCGACCGGGCACCCGACTTCTTTAAACTCCCCTTGTTCTCCACCTTTGAGTGTTAGGCTCAATCCGGCAACTTCATCAGCAGGACGTGTGGAAATTTCCAGATTAGAAACCGAGGCAATGCTCGGTAAAGCTTCCCCTCTGAACCCGAGGGTTCGCAAATGATCGAGATCTCCAATCTCAGTGATCTTACTCGTCGCATGACGAATGACGGCTAAGGGTAAATCCGAAATGCCGATTCCGCAGCCATCATCTCGCACCCGAATTAACGGAACACCATTCCCCTCAATGGTTATGTCAATGTGTTTGGCCCCCGCGTCTATAGCGTTTTCTACCAACTCTTTAACCACAGAGGCTGGTCGTTCAACCACCTCTCCAGCAGCGATTTGGTTAGCAGAGTGTGTATCCAGAATATGAATCACCGGTGTCAAAATTCCTTCAGTCCTTCCTTACTATCCCAAACAACTAGTTTGTCATGAAGCTGATTCTGCAGGAGTCCGCTTCTGATTTTCTCGCTATGCCTATGAGTATGCTCCCAAAGGTCATAACCTGCTTGCTCGCACTCTGGGCAAGCGTGAAACGGAATTCTGACTAAGATCGATGTCTGGGGAGCGCGCCGACTTTCTATAAAGACTGTACCAGCACAATGATTACATTGTCGGATGTAATCCTGGCGGGTTTCTTGGAACCCTTCTGTGTCATAGTAAATTGAATTGGGTATATTGATCCAATTTCCTTTCGGGAAGGTGGGTTTGTTTTGAACGCTGAACTTAGGTTGAACCGCTTGATGCTGTTTTTTAAGAGCTTCAAAATATGGCTTCAAATCTGCCCACGCTAAAGTGGGGCGAGTAAGCTTCTGGGGTTCTCGAACATGATGATAATCTTCTCCAGCCAGGGCCAGTAAAATGGCCAGGTTAAGATAAGGAAGAGCTCCTTCGATGGAATATCCACCTTCCAGAACTGCCAAATCCGGTTGAAGAATTTCAGTGATCCGACCATACCCGTCTGCGGTCAGATTCATTGAGGCGAGTGGATCTGTAAAATGATTGTCCTGACCCGCCGAATTAATGATCAGCTCAGGAGCAAAGGCTTGCAGACGCGGGAGCACCCAATTTTCCATGACATAATGATAGCCTTCATCTCCCGTTCCAGGCGGTAGTGGAATGTTTAGAGTCTGATCCCAGGCATTGGGACCCCCTTTTTCATAGACAAAGCCACTGCCTGGAAAAAGTGTACGTCCATCTTGATGGATAGAAATAAAGAGAACATTGGGATCGTGATAAAAAATATCTTGAGTTCCGTCTCCATGATGGACATCCGTATCTACAATCGCAATCTTTTTTACACCATACTTGGCCCTTAAATGGTTGACCAGGATTGCCTCGTTATTCAGAGTGCAAAAGCCACGGTTCCCCCAAACCGTCGCTCCTGAATGATGTCCTGGTGGACGTGCCAAGACGAACCCATTAGAAATTTCGCCACGCATCCGTGCTTCGCCTAATAAAATGGCGCTCCCGGCGGCAATTAGATGGGCATCTAAGGAGTCCGTATGCGCCTGTGGGTTGGGGAATAAGGCTTGAGCCCGTAACCCCTGATGCAAAGATGCCACCCGGGGTGAAAACTGTTTAATTTGGGGTAAATCAAGAACCCCCTCCTCGAATAGTTGCTCTTGGGTGTAGAGGAGGCGTTCTTCACGTTCAGGATGGGAGTCTCCTAAGGACCAATCAAAGGCTGGAAAAAACAGAATTCCGGTTCGTTTCATAGGATCACCCTCCCGATCACACCAGCTCGCTGATGAGCAGCTCCATGCACAATTTGGCCCACGGTGCGATAATTTTGAACAATAGGGAAGAAATCAAAGTGCTCTTTTTCAACAGCATAAGTATCTAGGCCATACTCCTGCACTTGCCGTTGCACAAGGGTATCCAAAAACCCCTCCACTTCTTTGTGAGGTCGAAGTGAGCCTGTCCATTTACCCTGTTCTCCCGTCTCTTCTACGCGGTACTGCTTCATATAGGTATCAAGATGGAGAGTGCAATCAAAGGTAGGTCTTGCCATAGCTGTGCCAAGAGCATTGGAGATTTCTGCGCGATAGCCAAGCTTTACCGGGGTTCCCAGACGTTTTCCTAAGGCAGCCGAAATTCCTCGAGCAGCTCCGCCGGTGACTAAGGTGTGGAAGACATGGTTTTCCTGAGGATGGAGAACCTCCCACACTTTATAAGCTGGTTCTTCTTGCCACTCGCGTTTTAGAGAATCTACAGCCTCAGAAATTCTTTCGACGACTTGAGCAAGAATGGCACAGGCCAGCTCCTTCAGCTGCTGAGGGGTTCGTCCTTCCGGTGGTAAAATTGAGGCCAGACCTTCTTCAGCAAGTTGCAGATTACCATAATCTATCAGCCCCAGATACCGCATGGCATCCGTCGGAGTGGGTGCATTCCCACCTAGACAATACGCAGGACCGAGGCGATAACTTTCGAGAACAAACCCTTGATCCGTAGCATGAACGACAGAGTCTCCCCCTACCGGAATGGATCGAACGGATAAAGAGCGGACCAGTGTTGCGAAGGATCCAATGTGAGCTCCTTTAGAACTAAGTAAAGGTACTCCTGCTAGAACAAGACCCATATCCGTGGTTGTTCCGCCAATATCAACGACAATGGACGACTCCGTAGAGTCGATTTGGGTTAGAGCTGACAAAACACTGGCAGCGGGCCCAGAATAGATGGAATCGATGGGGCGAATCTTAGCAAGTGGTAAACAGCCGCCATCGGCCTTTAAGATAAATATGGGGGTCTGAATTTTTCGTGCAGCAACAGCGGTTTGTAATTGTTGGGCAAATTGATGATAGAGATCCGCTACCCCTAAGTTGAGATAGGTTGTCAGACTTCGTCGATAAAAATTTGCTTGACCCCACTCATGTCCCAGAGCAATCCGTAAGGATGGGTTCAATTGCTTAAGATAACTAGCAAGTAATTCCTCGTGAAGATAGTTCCGATGAGAGAATTTCCCGACAATGGCTACGCGGGTTGGCTTCTCGAGCAGGTCTGGCGATAGCAGTTTCTCCCATTCTTTCTGGTCAGGGGATTCAATTTCTCTGCCTCGAAAATCCATTTCTCCTGAGAGCTCCAAATAATCTACCGGCCAGGGAAGCGCATCCATTCTCATCCCCTTGCCAGAAAACAGCATTAAGTTAACCGAGGGAATTTGCTCTTGGAGAATGGCATTCGTTACCAGGGTTGTACTGACAGTGAGGCGGTCAAGCGCCTGTCCCTCTCTAATAGCTAACTTATCAAAAGCTTCCATAAGGGTATCTACTAAATTTTCTGATTGGGTGGGTACCTTGGCTGTTTGTTGGATACGACCATTGGCGATCAACACTGCGTCAGTGTAAGTTCCCCCCACATCGATACCTACTTGAATAGGCATGGTTACACCCCCTTTTATCGAGGTTCGAGGTTCGAAGTTCGAGGTTCGATCTTAAAACTCGAACATCCTACGACGAACTTAAACTTAAACCTAAACCTTTACTTTACTTTAACTTTTGACTTTTGACACTCGACTCTGTCCATTTTCCACTTACATGAAATTACTCACCTCAGAATTCGTACTTTGTTGGGGACATTCCTTTCTCAAAGAACAGCTATTACTTCAAAAAGTGTGCCCCCTTTCGAACTTCGAATCTCGAACTCGTGCTTCGTGTATGTCCCTTTCCGTTCGTACTTCGAACCTCGAACCTCGAACCTCGAGTTGTGTCTCCTTCCCGTTCGTAACTCGAACTTCGAACCTCGAACCTCGAGTTGTGTCCCCTTTCCTTTCGAACTTCGAACCTCGAACTTCGAACCTCGCGTATTGCCTCGCTAAATGCGCTCCTGTAAGTCAAAGAGATATTGAAGTGCTTGGCGAGCCGTCATGTCTTCTAAGTGGATTTGTTTAATTTCTTGTAAGAGCGGATGAGTTTGTGGAACATCGAACAGTGTAAATTGGGTCATAACTTGGGTCGGAGCAGAGCTTGCGTGTACCGGCTCGGATGATTCTAATTCCTTGAGCAAGGTCTTGGCACGTTGTAAAAGTTCTTGAGGGAGACCTGCCAGGCGCGCCACTTGAATACCATAACTACGATCTGCGCGACCCGGCAGAATTTTATGTAAAAAGACAATGTCTTCTCCCTGTTCCTTCACCCCCACATGAAGATTAAATAGCCCGGAAAAATCATCCTGTAACTGCGTCATTTCATGGTAATGGGTGGCAAAGAGCGTCTTAGGGTTAAACTCAGGCTGTTGAACTAAATACTCAGCCACGGCCCAGGCGATACTTAGTCCATCATAGGTGGCGGTCCCTCGTCCGATTTCGTCTAAGATAATTAAACTTTTGGCAGTGGCATATTTCAAAATATGCGCTACCTCATGCATCTCGACCATAAACGTACTTTGGCCAGCCGCTAAGTCATCTGAGGCACCTACTCGTGTAAAGATCCGGTCTACTTGAGAGATGATGGCCTTTTGGGCCGGCACGAAGGATCCGATTTGGGCCATCAAAACGATTAAGGCGACTTGGCGCATGTAAGTCGATTTTCCGGCCATATTGGGTCCTGTGATCAGCGCTAGATGGTGTTTCTGGGAAATAAGCGTGTCATTGGGGACAAATTTACCTGGTTCGAGCATGACTTCTACAACAGGATGACGACCTTCAGTGATCTGAATCTCCCCGTCATTAGTAATCTGAGGACGGACATAGTGATTGCGAATAGCGACCTCAGCTAAACTGACCAAGACATCCATCTCTGCTAAAACTTGAGCGATAGTCAGGATCTGCTTGGTATTTTTTCGAACACTCTCTCGAAGGACTAAAAAAAGCTCATACTCTAGTTCTTTAAGTTTATCATCAGCGCCTAAGATTTTTTGTTCATATTCTTTGAGTTCAGGAGTAATGAAACGTTCAGCATTGGAAAGAGTCTGTTTACGTTGATAGTCTGAAGGAATAAGGTGGGCATTGGCATGGGTAATCTCGATGAAATAACCAAACACTTTGTTATACCCGATCTTTAAAGAGCGAATCCCCGTGCGTTCACGTTCGAAGCTCTCAAGTTGGGCAACCCATTCTTTTCCGCCTGTCGAAATACTGCGTAATTCGTCCACCTCTTGGGAATACCCTGTTTTAATAATATTCCCATCCCGAATCGATAAGGGAGGAACTGGATTAAGCGCCTCTTGCAGGGTTGTGACGAAGGTTTCAAAGCCCTCCAATTGAGGAGCCTTGATTTTCAGAGTCTCAGCAGTGCTCGCCATTAGGAGCGTTCGTATTTCAGGAAGCAAAGCTAAGGTTTGGGTCAAGGATAACAAGTCCTTGGCATTGGCGGTTCCGTAAGAAACCTTTCCTATCAGACGTTCGAGATCATAGACCTTGGAAAAAAGCTTTAACAAATCTTTGCGCAGAAAAGAGTCCGAGGCTAATTCATCAACCGCGTTGAGTCGCCGCTCTATATCATCCTTCAGTAGTAATGGTTTATCAATCCAATGCTTGAGTAGTCTACCGCCGAAGGCGGTCTGAGTGGAGTCCAGGACAGACAGGAGAGTTCCCTTTCTCCCTACCCCTCGGAGGGATTCTGTAAGTTCCAAGTTGCGACGTGTCCATTGGTCTAAAAACATCCACTGCTCGGAACGGAAAGTTTTTATTTCAACGATATGGCTTGGATCAACGCCGGGCATTGTTTCCAATATGTAAGTCCATAAACTAGCGGCAGCACAGGCAGCAACGGGAAATTCTTGCAACAGAGTCTGTTGCCCTTCAAAGTGCTGACTTAAATTGTGACTGTAAAATGTATTACGATCCCGCAGACTACAAAAATACCCCGTCCAAAGCTTAGGTTTTTTTATGAGCTCTGGCGGAAGTAGGACTTCGGCTGGGTTTATCCGAGAAACTTCCGCGAGCAGCACATCGAGCTCAGGGGTTTGAAAAATAGTAAATTCTCCTGTGGATAGATCAAGAAAGGCTAGTCCCCAGTGCTGCTCGTGAAATACACTGGCTAGATAATGATTAGAGCGTTCTGCAAGGGATTCAGTAAGGGTTCCTGGCGAGACTATCCGGATTATGTCACGCTTGACGATGCCTTTAGAATCTTTGGCGTCTTCGACTTGTTCACAAATAGCCACCTTGTGACCGGCGTTGACGAGTTTTGATAAATAATTATCGAGAGCATGATAAGGAACGCCACACATGGCGATACGTTTCCCATCCCCTGCATCTCGGCCAGTTAAAGCGATTTGTAAGATAGGTGCAGCAAGCTCTGCATCTTCTCCAAACATTTCGTAAAAATCACCTAACCGATAAAAGAGAATTGTATCGGGTGCTTTGGCTTTAATTCCACGATATTGTCGCATCATAGGGGTGGTCATACCATGTCTTCTCCCTTATAAAAGTTTGTTGACTGATGATTCTACTCAGAGACGATAAATCCTAAAAGGGAAGAGCTACTGATTTAGCTCTTCCCTTTCGATCTCGATTCTGCGGTATTTTCTAAATTAATTCCCGCAGCCGCAGCCTCCGCCGCTGCCACACCCTCCGGGTTCGCATCCTCCTGGAGCACAACCATCATCTCCACAGGAGCAGCTATCAGAAGAACCTGCTATGGCTCCGGCAAGAATAGCATTAACACCATCTAACATTTCGGTAAACTTGTCTTGTGCTTTCATGTACGCGGCGATAGCGAGATTCGCTTCTACCTTAGCTTCAATTTCATCGACCGCATTTTTATCAATTTCAGTAGGCTCAGAGCCGCCTTGTTGTGCCTCCATAAAGCGTTCTTGAGCTTTCTGTAATTCTGCAATCAATTCTTGGGCTGAAACATCAGCAGCCATTGCATCCTCTGCACTGTGTAATTCGGCGAGCTCGGAGCTTCGAGCGATGGCATCTGCCAAGAGCCGGGCATTTTCAATAATTTCGTTTGTCATTGTATGACACCTCCGCATAATACATTCTACATAGGACAGGAGATTCCTGCTTCCATCACAAAGTTAAACAGAATTCTACTTAGATCTTTCAATTTCTCCGGTAAGTGTCCAAGATCCAGCGTCTAGTATCTTCACGTTTACCAAGGACCCGATGAGTTCTGGATGACCATTAAAAACGGCCAGTTCGTAGCCGCGTGTTCTTCCAGTTAAACGCTCAGGATTTGTCCTACTTGGACCTTCGACCAAGACTTCATAGGTTTTTCCTATCATTTTTTGCCGCCATACCAGACTCTGCTGGTTTTGCACGCTCATCAACTTCTGTAAACGTCGCTTTTTAACATCTAGCGCAATTTGATTCTCCATTTCGGCAGCAAGCGTACCAGAACGTTTGGAATACATGAAGGTAAAGGCATGACTATAATGAACTAAATTCATGATTTCCAGAGTTTGCTCGAAGTCTTCTTCCGATTCACCGGGAAACCCAACGATTACATCTGTTGTAATCCTAGCCTGGGGAAGGAGCTCATAGATTTTTTCTACTCGGCTTAAATAGTATTCCCTAGTATATTTCCGATTCATGCGCTGGAGTATGAAATTACTCCCGGATTGAATCGGTAAATGGAAGTGCTCACATAATTTCTGACCCTCAGCAACAGTTTCAATCAGCTTATCCGACAAATCCTTGGGATGTGAGGTAATAAAGCGTATCCGTAACAGATCTGCAATTTGATCTACATCCTTAAGCAAATCTGCGAAGTCATAGGCAGGCGAAAATTCTTTACCGTAGGAGTTTACGTTTTGTCCTAGTAAGGTGACTTCGCGACAACCGCTGTCCACCAGGTCTTTAATTTCTTGAATGATTTCCTCAGGTTTGCGACTCCGTTCCCGGCCTCGCACATGTGGAACAATACAATATGAACAAAAGTTATCGCAACCGTACATAATATTAACGTTCGCTTGCAGTTTACCTTTCTCAGCGAGGGGAGTAGATTCCAGGGTTAATTTGGGTTCAGTCCAAACTTCGGCGACTTTTCCGCCTTGTTCTACCTGATGTAAGAGATCCGAAAAATTGTGTAAATTATGAGTTCCTGTCCAAATATCTATAAACGGTGCTCGTTTACGCAAGCGTTCCACGGCACCAGGTTGTTGAACCATACAGCCACTAATGGCAATTTTCAGATGGGGGTTTCTTTCCTTTAGTTTTTTAAGCTCTCCTATTTTCCCGAGTATTCTATTTTCTGCACTCTCTCTTACGCAACAGGTATTTAAGATCACTAAATCTGCATTTTCAAGTTCTTCAGAACTCTGATAGCCTTCTTGCCTAGTAATTTCCGTCAAGGTTTCAGCATCACGTTCAGACATTTGGCAACCATAGGCAATAGTAACTACCTTCTTACCCTTTTCCAAGTTAGTCAACTCCTAAATCATACCCTTATTGTTATAGTCTTATTATATAGTTTTTTTTCTGAGCGAACAATTTTCAGTCAATTCCGTCTCACCATAACAAAAGCATTAGACATCAAATCTAATGCTTCTATCACTTAATTATATTATATCCTAACTTGACTCTCTTCGTTTCGCAAGTCGTGCCTGTCTTTTTAAATAACGAGAGGCGTTTCTTTTATGATTGATAAATACAACAATGCCTACCATCGCCATCGCTCCAAAGAACCAAGATGTTTGAAAAGAACCCACGGTCTGATATGGAATTTTTGGTTGAACTGCCCGTGAGGTTTTTAAAGGAAATGTGTCTAAATGCGTAATACCATCTAAAACTGCAACTTGAGCTACCACTTGCCCTTCTTCTACTGAGGATAATGTACCCAAATTTAAAGGGGATACACGAAGATCTAACGTTTTCTGCTGTTCGCCAAGTTTCTGGGTAATATAGATAGGACGGTCAAGTATAAGGTCAACGGATTGACTATCAACCGTAATGGATGCCATTGCGGCACCTTTAGGTTTATAAACAATAGTTTCAAATTCAGTAAATCCATATTCAAACATGTTTTCCATATCTGTATAGATTTCTTTGCCTGGTGATTTGAGAATGACACCAATTAATTGACGTCCATCCTTGGAAGCCGAGGCCACTAGACAATTTTGGGCAGCAGCCGTATATCCCAATTTGATGCCATCAACAGCAGCATCCATCCATAATAGTTTGTTTTGATTGACCAAAAGTGAAGGCACATTTTCTTTGGAGCGAGAAATGGTTTTTGACTTAGTACGAACATACTCAGCAAAGATAGGATTTTGATAAGCAACACGGGCGATAAGGGCAAGATCATGTGCTGTGGTGACATGTCCTTGCTCGGTTAAACCACTCGGATTCTTAAAATGAGTTTGAAGAGCTCCGATTTCTTGAGCACGTTGATTCATCATTTCGACGAAGTGCGGTAGGTCACCACCGACATGCTCAGCAATAGTTACTGCAGCATCATTGGCTGAGTTTAACAGTGTTGCATGGAGAAGATCCTGTAATGATAGCTTTTCACCTGGTTCAAGGTATATCCGTGTACCATAGACAAGCTTATTATTTAACATAGTAGGACTTGCTGTCACAATGTCATTCAAATTACCACGTTCAATAGCTAATAATCCAGTCATAATCTTGGTTGTGCTGGCAGGTGCAAGAGGCTGATCAGGGTTTTTCATAAAGAGCGTTTGTCCTGATAATACATCAATTAAATAAGCCCCTTCTCCCTGCACTATTGGCAAAGTACCCTTTGTTGATGACGAGCCTAGGGCAATTATCGGGGTAATGCTAAACATCAAAAATAAGGCTAGCAAGAAAGCTGCGATGGATTTCAACTAAGTTTCTCTCCTATTCTGTGTTTTAACGTTGATAAAAAAGTGCCAGTGTACCAGGACCTGTATGGCTTCCAATGACACAGCCCACTTCACTAATTATGACATCCTTTACTTTGAAGTGCTGATGGATTTCATTGGCTAAGATCTGAGCATCTTCATAACATGTTGAATGGGATATTCCAATCACTTGCTGTTCAGGGAACGTGATTTCCTGTTCCATAACTTCGACTAATTTTTTAATTGCGGCACGGCGAGTACGGACTTTAGCAAAAGGTTCTATCTTGCCATCCGGGGTAATATGCAAGACGGGCTTGACATCAAGCAATCCACCAATAAACCCAGCCGTTTTGCTGACTCTTCCCCCTTTTACGAGGTAGTCTAGCACGTCTAGGGTAAAAACATAACGCATTTTTTGGCGGAAAGCAAGTATTATTTCTTCCGCTTCCTCCCAGGAAGTTACGGAAGACAGAGTTTTTTGGGCAAATATAGCGAGTAAGCCATACCCAAATGATGCACCCAGGCTATCGATAATATGCACTCGCTCTGGAGCAGACGTCATTTCGCGTACCATATTAGCCGTCGAAACAGTTGCACTCAAGCCTGATGAAAGATGAATAGCCACCACGTCGTATCCAGCGGATAAAGCCTTTTCATATTCTTCTAATAAGTTGTTCGGATTTGGCTGGGATGTTTTAGGTAATTCCTTAAACTCAGCAAATTGCGCGTAAAACTCTTTGTTGAAAAGGTTAACCCCTTCCAGAAAGCTCTTGCCATCAATGGTTACGGGCATTGGTACAGTAACGATCCCCGCAGAGACTGCCATGTTGAAGGGGATGTCCGACGAGCTGTCTACTATCACTTTGAAGGACATAAACAACCTCCTTCTCAATAAAACTCCTAAATTCTGTAATACATAAGTATTCTCGGTCAACAAGAATTATCCTGCACGAAGTTAGACAAAAAATAAATGCCCATCGATATTGATGGGCATACTTGATTATAATTAAATTCCCTTATATAAGTAAACGTTTTTTCTACGCTAATATTTTTGGATAATTGCATGTTGTCCAAGAGAAGCCATCAAGGTTGGAAGTTCTTGGTTCTGTACGACCCTGTAATTAACTTCTTCTCCTTCAATCCACGTAACTAGATACATAGAATCCCTTCTCTCTTTGTATTTTGTATACATGATAACATAACACAAAGAGTAATGCAATCAGTTTTGGCAGATCCCTGCTTGCTTTTCAAGCACACTTTCTAAACTTTTCCATATTTCATACTTACGTACATCTGTAGCGCGACCTGCCTTGTTCATAAATACATGGACCGTCTTTCCTTCTGCCATCAAAGTTTCTTCAAGGAAAACTCGATAAGAAAACGTTACCCTTCTGGACGTCATCTGTTCTATCTCAGTAACAATAATCAACTCATCGTCATAGCGTGTGGGTTTTCGATAGCGGCAACTGGCTTCTACGACAGCTAATCCTATACCCTGTTCCTCAAACTTAGTATAGGGAAGATTTAATTCCCGGAACAATTCTGTTCTTCCAACCTCAAACCAAATAAGGTAATTTGAATGATAGACAATCCCCATTTGATCAGTTTCAGCATAACGAACTCTTAAGTGTGTTTTGGAAAGCAATCCCATTTAAAAATCCTCCTAGGTATCTTATATAAAGCAAATAGTATTTTGGCATATTATAGCACTCTTGGCTTAGTATAGGAATTATTTGAATTATTTTCGAAGCATGTTATAATGCAAAAAATGATAACCTTTACTATGGTAAGATGAAAGGAGATTCTTAATTGAGTACTTCACCTATCAATATAATTATTGAGCGTATCAACGAACTATCAAAAAAGAAGCGCGCCACTAGTTTAGAAGAGTGGGAACGCGCCGAGCAGGAAGCGTTGCGACAGGAATATTTATCATTTATTCGTGATCAAGTTAAAGATACCTTAAGTAACGTTAAATTTGCTGAGGATTCTCCAGTACAGTAGTAAGTTTTGTCACCATCCCAAGAAGATGTATTTGTTTAGACTATTAGGCAAATAATATCATCAGATTAGTCGTCTGATTATTATTAAAAGGAGGAGATCCTTTTGCCTGAACGTATTTTGAAGTATGGAGGAGTAAAATTCCGAAATCTTGTTCCCCCTGTTAAGATTAATCGGTTTGTCAATCAATTACCTCGTTTCAAACGAGACTCTCTCTTCGAAATTGCGAACGAATTAGAAGGAGCGGGTTTAATAGAGGTTTTTAACGACCGTGCCCATAGTACTATCGATAAAGATACTATTGACAATCAAATGACGAATACCGGAAATTTTGATCACGAACTCCAAGGCTTTAAAAGACATACTAAGGACACTTTAAATCTACCTAAATAGTAGAACACCTTAAATTCATCAAAATAGCAGCTAAAACTCTAATTCTCTGCATAGATAAACGCGTATAGTCGACGGTGGTCGGCTATACGCGTTTTAGTGTATCCGATTTCCAGACCCCTACATAAGTAAGGTTACTTAAGATCAGAAGTCTCGATGTCAGCTTTAGCCGAAAAGTATTAGCTGAAAGAGTTATCGGTTTTAGACCTCACCTATTAGGCAAGTAAAATATTAACACCTAAAAGAGTAAGCTCTTCCTTGATCGATGTCGATAGTCCAGAGTCTGTTACGAGTGTATGAACACTGTCCCAAAGGGCAAAGGTATGATAACGAACTTGCCCTATCTTGGCACTATGGGCAACAAGAATAACGTCTTTTGCTACTTTAAGCATCGTTTGTTTAACTTCTGATTCTAACATGTTTGCCGTCGATAATCCTCGTGCGACATTTACGCCGGTTGCTCCTAAAAATAGTTTATCAGCATTGAAGCCCTCTAAAAACCCTCGGGTCATTGGACCGACCAGAGCGAAGGTATTTGTGCGGACTTCTCCACCTGTCATAAGGACTGTAATCTCTTCTCGATTACCTAGAACACTAGCAATTGGTAGAGAATTGGTGATTACAGTACATTTTGTGTGTATAGCCTGGGCAACGGCTAGAGTCGTAGTCCCAGCGTCCAGAATAATGGAATCCCCTTCATTAATCAAAGTTGCAGCTAATTGGCCTATTCTAGCCTTTTCTCGCTCGGCCTCTCCCATGCTCATCATCAACAAAGTATCCATTGGGGTAATAGGAGGATAAATCGCTCGTCCGTGTTGGCGTTGAATTAAACCCAACGCAGCAAGGTTCTTGAGATCTCGACGAATGGTCATTTCAGATACTTTTAACCGCTGTGCTAATTCTGTAACGGTCAAATTTCCATGTTCTTGGAGTAAGAAATGAATCTCATCCTGCCTTTCAGAACTCACGAATTCCCTCCTCTCATAATTTATAGAATACTAATCGAGCCTTCATACATCATTCCGGATAAGGAGTCGACCGTCAAAGTCTGACCATCGGTTACCTTAGAAAAGGCATCAAAAGCTCCTACAATTGCTGGAATTCCATATTGTAAGGCTGCAATAGCAGCGTGTGATGTCAAACCACCCTCAACAACGACCAAGGCTCCAGCTCGAGCAATGAGTGGGACAAACCTTGCATCAGTAGTCTCTGCAATTAGAATATCTCCATCCTTAAAATCGTCTCGCTCTGGATTCCGTACTTTGCGTGCGATACCGGAATAGGACTTGCGCCCAATACCTGTCCCTTTGGCCAAAATATTGCCCATGATCTGTACTTTGATCATATTTGTCGAGCCTACTTTACCAATCGGAACGCCGGCAGTAATGACTACCACATCCCCCGCATTAATGATCTTTTTGTTGAGAGATGTATTGACAGCTACAGACAACATTTCGTCCGTTCCTGCGCTTTGTGGGACAATCAGAGATTGAACACCCCATTGCAGGGATAGTTGCCTAGCGGTCGTTTCAAAGGGCGTCGCGGCAACAATCAAGGCGCTGGGACGATACTTAGAGATCATTCGCGCAGTCAAGCCTGAGTGGGTTGGGGTCAGAATAGCAGCGGCTTGGAGGTCATTGGCAATAGTATAACTTGCAAAACTTATGGCCTCAGCGACATTAATTTGGGGTTGTCGAATAGCTTGACGGTCAGAACAGATCTGTTCGGTTCTCTGAGCGATCTTATCCATCATCTGAACTGCTTCCACTGGGAAAAGCCCTGCTGCAGTTTCACCGGATAACATGATGGCATCAGTTCCATCGAGAATTGCATTAGCAACATCACTAGCCTCAGCCCTAGTGGGTCTCGGCTGACGGATCATTGAATCAAGCATCTGAGTGGCGACAATAACCGGCTTGCCTAGTAAGTTGGATTTGCGGATCATTTCCTTCTGCCTGATCGGAACTTCTTCCACAGGGATCTCAACTCCAAGATCTCCGCGTGCAACCATTAGACCATCGGCAACCTCAAGAATTGCGTCTAGATTATTGATCCCTTCTTGACTTTCAATCTTGGCAATGATGTGCACATTAGCTTCCATTTCCTCAACAACCCTGCGCACATCCAAAATATTGATCGCTCTACGAGTAAAAGACGCTGCAATAAAGTCAATCCCTTGGGAGATTCCAAAGCGAATATCTTCAATATCTCTTTCCGTAACTGCAGGTAGATCAATCAGCGCCCCTGGCGCATTAACCCCTTTTTGAGACTTAAGAATTCCACCATTCCGAACCGTTGTGCGAATGATTTTATGATCAATCGAGGTGACTTCTAAATCGATTTGTCCATCATCAATCAGAATATGAGTACCTGGGTTGATTTTTCTCCATAAATCAGTATAAGTAATTCCAACACGCTGCTGGTCACCTAGACTTAGATCTGTATCCAATGAGAATTCAGATCCATTTTCAAGAGTAATACCCCCCTCAGGAACTTTACCAGTCCGTACTTCCGGCCCTTTAGTATCGAGAAGAATGCCTAGATGTTTCCCGATCCTGGCAGCTTCCTCTCGCAAAATCTTGATCCTGTGACCATGTTCTTCGTGGGTTCCATGTGAAAAATTCAGACGAGCTACATTCATTCCTGCAGCTAGAAGAGCTTGAACCTTTTCTCTAGATTCACTTGCCGGACCGATGGTACAGACGATTTTAGTTCTCCTCATGGTGCATTACCTCCAAAGCCTACAAGCCTTTATTTACAATGAGCTTCACTAAATCCACAATGCGGTTAGAGTAGCCACTCTCATTATCATACCAAGCTAAGACCTTAACCATGCGATCACCCATCATCATCGTCGATAAGCCATCGACGATTGAACTGGCCGGATTACCATTAAAATCAATGGAGACTAGCGGTAATTCGCAAAATTCCAAGATTCCTTTTAAAGGACCCTCAGCAGCTTGACGTAAAGCAGCATTGACTTCTTCTTTGGTTGTAGGTTTAGTCAAGTTTGCCACAAAGTCAACTAAAGAGACATTAGGGGTTGGAACTCGAACGGCTAAGCCATTCATTTTACCTTCTAATTCAGGTAGAACAAGAGTAACTGCTTTGGCTGCACCAGTGGTTGTTGGTATCATGGATTGGTATGCAGCTCTGGATCTACGCCAATCTGAATGTTCAAGGTCTAAAATGCGTTGGTCATTGGTGACTGAGTGAGTAGTCGTCATCATTCCTTGTTCAATTCCAAACTTGTCAAGTAAGACTTTGGCTACAGGTGCCAGGCAGTTCGTAGTACAGGATGCATTAGAAATAATATGGTGCTTCTGGGCATCATATTTATCTTCATTGACCCCTAAGACAATCGTGATATCTTCATTTTTTGCTGGTGCGGATATAATAACCTTTTTGGCTCCAGCTGTAAGATGTTGAGCAGCAGCGTCACGTTTTGTAAAACGTCCGGTTGACTCGATGACGATATCTACGCCAAGTTTACTCCAAGGTAAATCTTGGGGATTTCTCTCTGCTAAAATTTCGATGCGTTTACCATCAATAATCATAGTCCTGCCATCGATTTCTACTGAATTCGGAAGAATTCCATGAACTGAATCGTACTTGAACAAATGCGCAAGTAAATCTGGACTTCCTAAATCATTAATAGCTACCACTTCAAAAGGAACAGATTGTTTTAGTGCTGCCCGTAGGGTAAGTCGACCAATTCTACCGAAACCATTAATTGCTACCTTTAAACTCATTTGTTGACCTCCTCATATTATCCGGCCTTTAAATCCGGTTCGTGCATTAAACAATGCTCATAAGTATCACTATTCTGTGCAAATAAACAAATTCCTGCTTAAAAAATGTTTAGATACACAAGAATTTAGTTTTAATAGCTTTATGGTACCCTAAATTTAGAAAAACTTGCAAGGCAATGCTTTGCAAGTTTTCAAAGGTGCTTTTCGTCTAATCACCATCAGGTGAGATCTTGCAGTTTGGAACTCCCTTTATGAACTGCAATGGCTGTTTCATCTTGGTAGGCTAAAATTCTTTCAAGGACAGATTTATACTTCACTTCAATTCCCAAAAAGTTCATAGCAGGCACATAATAAGTTTCTAATAAATCATGGGTTGCTTTGGCCTTTTTAGAATGGCCTAAGGCTCGTGCGATATGTTGGTTTACTCGGATTCGACAATCCGCTATCTCCTCTCCACACTCCTTCATGAACTGATCACTATTTAGACTCTGCTCGAAATCCAAAGTAATAATAGTACCACTATAATTTGGACTGTAGGCATAGGGCTCAGCGTTAATGACCAAGGCAATTCGAAGATCCGGAAGAATAATCAGATCGAGTTGCTCAGGATTAAGGGTATTATGATAGTATTCAACATCTAAGCCAAAGGTTATGGCCCGTTCGGCAATTCTTGCCAGGAATGTTGACTTTCCTGTTCCAGGCTGCCCAATTAAGGTGTAGAGCGTTTCCGTACCCTTTACTAAGGTGTCTATAAACTCAGTTTTCCCTTGTGGAGTATGGGCCCAGGCAAACAGATGCCGTTGATTTCCACCATTTTTGGGCGTTATTTTAAAAATTTCTCGTTCTATTTTTAAAGTCAGCTGATTAATTTGATTCCAATTCTGGTAAGACGATATATAATACTTCCACTCATCTAAGGCAATCTTGGCTTCTTTTAAGGCAAAGTAGGCTCTTTGAAAATAGCTTGATACTTTAAGATTGCAGTTTTTGATTTCCTCTCTAGACTGTTTCAACATTTCTTCATTCCAATAATCCCCCAGGTTAATGATTTCATCGACAGCACCTGGGTTTTTAGGATCGACAACATGGGGGGCAGTACCGTCTAAGAGGGCAACATTAAGTTGGGGTATGACAATCCCGTCGATCGAGCCGTTATCAGAGGAACAACAGTGGTATTCCAGGTCGTAACCTTGTTCTAGCATAGCTTGGCCAATTTTCTTCATAAAGGATGATTTACCGACTCCTGGTCCCCCTTTAATTACGAAAATATGATTTGCGCTTTGTTCAATCATGTATTGATAGTATGAGTAGAATCCTTGAGAAGTAACTGCTCCGGGAAACATCTTTTTGATATGTGCACTGGACATGATGAATTCTCCTTTCACATTAAAGCGTCTGCAAACCATTTTTATTCAAAATGATCAAGTTTTAGTTCCGTTTTTTCAAAAAAATTTCGGACCTTGAACCTAAGACTGCCCAGCATGGCGTAAAAGAAAGACCCACTGATCAAGGATCAGTGGGTCTTTCTCTAGTCATTTACAGCGTTTGCATTATATCACAGTGATTTTTCTAAAATCTCAGCAATATCTAAGGCCTTGAGCTGTTCCCCAGCTTCACGAGCAGCAATTCCATCGACGATCATGGTGAGACAGAACGGACAGGCAGTACCGACATAATCAGTTTTCACAGCGATTGCTTCATCTGTGCGCATCTCATTGATACGTTGTCCTTCATGTTCTTCAAGCCACATTCTTCCGCCACCAGCACCGCAACAGAAACTCTTTTCTCCGGTGTGTTTCATCTCCTTGATTTCTAAGCCAACCGCTTTAAGCAATTCACGAGGTTGCTCGTAAATCTCATTGTAGCGGCCTAAATAACAAGAATCATGGTAGGTGACCGATTTTTTGTCTCCATTGGAGAGCTTTAGCTTACCTGATTTAACGAGATCTAAGAGGAATACAGTATGGTGAATGACTTCGAAGTTTCCACCCAATTGAGGGTATTCGTTTTTCAGGAAATTGTAGCAGTGCGGGCATTGAGTAATGATTTTCTTTACCCCATATCCATTCATCACTTCGATATTTTCGGTAGCTAAGGAGTAGAATAAATACTCATTTCCTAGTTTACGAGCGGAGTCACCGCAACATTTTTCTTCATTGCCTAGAATTGCAAAACGTACACCTGCAGCTTGAAGTAATTTTACAAGGGCAGCGGATACTTTTTGGTTGCGAGCATCAAATGCTCCGGAGCAACCAGGCCAATATAAATATTCTACTTCAGGGTCTTCTTCATAGGTTTTAACACCGAGACCTGTGAGGAAATCGGCACGAGTACTCCAGCCAATACCCCAAGGGTTACCGTTATTCTCCATGTTTTTGAATGCCAATTGAGCTTCTGATGGGAAGCGTGTTTCCATCAGAACGAGGTTACGGCGCATATCGATGGTCTTATCGACATGTTCCACAAAAACAGGACACTGTTGTTCGCAAGAGCGGCAGGTCGTACAGGCCCAGAGGTCATCTTCAGGAATCACTTCGCCAATCAGAGCCCTGCCAGTCCACTCTTCGGACTCATCCGCATCACTAGCCGCAGCGGCTTCTTGCCCCTCTACTGCACCTGCTGCTGCTACCTTTTTCAGAGGTAAAAGAGCCTCTCCCGTTTCCTCCATAAGAACACGCATATCCTGAATAATCCCTTTAGGAGTTAAGTGCTTTCCACTCAAGTAGGCAGGACAGTTATCTTGACACCGACCGCACCTCAAACAAGCATCTGTGTTAAATAACGTTTTCCAAGAAAATTCTCGTAACTGACTTTTTCCAAAGGTTTCTAAACTCTCATCTTCAAAATCAATAGGATCTGGAATACCGATCGGTCCACGTTTGCGGAAGAACTGGTTGAGCGGTCCAAGCAAGACGTGGAAAAGCTTGGAGTATGGGAAATAAGCTATGAAAGCCATGGCGAGGACGAGGTGGAACCACCACAGAAAGACGTGTAAGGACAAGAGTTGGGCTTCATTGAACATTGCTTTGAGGGGAATGGCCATCCACTGTCCAACAAAGGCATATCCTGCCCAAGGATCTGGTAATACAGCAATACGTGCACCTTGAATGACAAAACCCGTGACTAAAATCGCGAAGAGTAACGCGAGGGTAATAGCATCGTCAGCTTTATTGTCTAAGCGATCTGGTCTCTCGATGTAGCGACGGTAAGCTGCGATAAGGATTCCAATCACAGCCAAGAGCCCAAACAAGTTAGCAGTTACTTTAATGAAAAGATAAAGCCAACCGTTAAAAATCATTAAGGCAAAGTCTGCTTGGAGGGTTATAATGGCGGTAGCAAAGGCTAGAAATAAAAAGCCGAAGAAAATAGTCGCATGCATTAAGCCTGGATAGGGATCTTTAAGTATTCGCTTGTGAGCAAAGGTATAGACTAGAACGTCTTTGATTCCTGCTCCAATATCTTTCCAACGATTTTCAGGCTGTCCTAATTTCCAGAGCTGTACACGTTTATAAACACCGTAACCAAAGATTATTAGTGCAATGATGAAAAACAAATAAAGCAAACTGTGGCCATCAATGTTCCAATACACTTGACGTGTTGCCATTCTTCCCTCTCCTTACTTTTATTAACGAAGCGCCTTAGAAAGGCGCTTCGCTGAATTTCTTTTATTCAATCGTAAGACTCCCACTTCTACAAGTGGGAGTGGTACCCCCGGCTCCGCTTCGGTGGGGGTAGAGTCCCCCACCGAAGACTCGATGTTCAACTTTAGTTGAACGAGTTCACTCATTAACCAGTTTCTTAAACTCTTCTGTCAATAAGGGAACAACTTCAAAAAGGTCACCGACAATACCGTAATCAGCCACATTGAAAATGTTAGCTTCCGGGTCTTTGTTAACGGCTACAATGAATTTTGAGGATCCCATGCCTGCCAAGTGTTGTATTGCTCCGGAAATTCCACAAGCAATATAGAGCGTTGGAGCAACAGTTTTTCCTGTTTGTCCAACTTGGAACTTATGTTCCTTCCACCCGGAATCTACTGCAGCGCGTGATGCTCCGACAGCAGCTCCAACAACATCGGCAAGATCTTCGAGTATGCCATAATTCTCAGGGCCTTTCATTCCACGTCCACCAGATACAATAACATTTGCCTCTGTAAGCTCAGGACGCTTAGAAGCTGCGATAGCAACTTCCTTAAGAATGGCAACTAAGTCAGAAGCGTCAATTTCTACTGCTTCTTTAACAACTTCAGCCTGACGTCCAGCTTCAGGTGCTGTGGCAGTGAAGGTATTGGGGCGGATAGTTGCGAGAATTGGTCGCACTGCTGACGAAAGATGGGCGAAAGCTTTACCTGCATAAATAGGGCGTTTAAAGGTCAAGAAGTTCGTTGCATCAGTTTCCATACCAGTGCAATCTGAGGCTAAGCCAACACCTAAACGTTGAGCAAGACGAGGAGCAAGATCCTTTCCAACAGCAGTGTTACCCATTAAGACTGCCTGAGGTTCATGCTTACTAATCAGTTTGTTAAGAACTGAGGTATAAGCACCCGTAGTATATTCTGCTAACTTTGCATCATCAACAAGGATAACCTTGTCAGCTCCAGATTCGGCAACAGTCTGAGCAAGTCCATCAATACCTTGTCCGAGAATTACGGCGACTAAAGCTTCGCCTGTTTCATCCGCAATTTTACGTCCTTGACTGAGTAATTCTAATGAAACTTTACGGATTTGCATGTTGCGTTGTTCGACTATAATCCAAATTCCTTTAGCCATGTTAATTCCTCCCTTTACAGAACCTTAGCTTCTTCACGCAAGAGTCGTGCTAATTCATTTGCAGCTTGTGCAGCATCACCGGCAAGTTTTCGTCCACCTTGGCGAGCACTAGGTAAACTGTATTTATCAATATTCATTTTCAAACACAAATCTCCAGCGTTAATTCCAAGGTCAGCAAGGGTCATAGTTTTTAAAGGTTTTTTCTTGGCTTTCATAATCCCTGCAACGGAAGGATAACGAGGTTCATTTAGACCTTTTTGAGCAGTAATTACGACTGGTAAGCAAACTTCAATTAGCTCAGTTCCACCGTCTATTTCGCGGGTTGCAGTCACTTGAGTTCCAGCAACTTCAAGTTTTAGGACACTGCTGACTGAAGGTATTTTTAAAGCTTCTGCTAAGCGAACAGCAATTTGACTAGCGCCATCATCGATGGCGATACGTCCCACCAAGATGACATCATATGGGATTTGGGCAATCGCTTTTGCAAGGATCTCTGCTTTAGCACATTCATCAGTATTATCTAAAGCAGGATCGCTAACTAAAACGCCTTTATCTATTCCCATCGCTAATGCGGTGCGAATAGCTTCTTGGGCACGCGCGCCCCCCATAGTTACTACGGTTACTTCGCCACCGAACTTCTCTTTAAGTCTAATTCCTTCTTCAATGGCAAATTCATCGTAAGGGTTAATAATCAAATTTACCCCATTGGCATCGATTTTACCGTTAGCATCTAGTACGATTTTAGCCTCAGTATCAAATGTTTGTTTGATGAAAACGACAATATTCACACTGTTTCCCCCTTACTGCAACAATATTACTCTTTAAGAATGTGGCTAATAATAGCCGTTAAAGTTCGCCTGTGCCTAAGAACGATAAGCTGACCTAATTAAATACTTGTAACCATGCTATTTTTTTCCCATAACACCCCCCAATACAACGTGAGAAGGAATTATTTTCCAGAACAAATATTATAGACTCTGGCCAGACACAAGTAAGTTAAAATTTCCAGCAGAATCACTGGTCAAAAAGAAAAGAAATAAGATTTGTTTCACATATGCAAGTAAGAGCATTTTCACCCTATTATTTTGAACGTAACTTTTTGCACAAACTATAATAATCTTATTCTTCTCACTTATTAAGACTAGCACTGAGGTCGCAATAAGTCAATATGAGAATAATTAATATATCATATAATGCAACTGTAATGCATTGTCAAAGAATGTAAGGACTGTTTCGTAGAGGTGCCCTGTCTCGATAAAAATTCTAGTCGAGCATACTAACCTTCGAATTTGACCATAGAAATACTGGATGGTAAGATGTAAAAATTCTATTCTGGGTAGAAAAAGAGTGTGCTTTTGAGCACACTCTTTTCTTAAGGATTTTTACGAGGAAGTGGTTTTTGAATATTTCGTTCTTTATGCGTGTCAAATTCTTGGAAATGAGGATCTCTTACAGTAACCGGTGATTTTGGTCGTGAAACCTTCTTATGAGCGCCCATAAATAACCACCTTTCGTGTCAAGATCATTTTCGAAACTAAGCTTATCATTTCCTTATCTAAAATACCTATGCTTGGTTCTGTGAAAAAATCGGTTACTTAGATCTGATTGAATTTAATCTTGCCGTATAACACGTGTTATAATACTCTTGTCACGAATAAGCAATACTTAGCGATTACTTATTAGTCTATGAACGGGGGGGTCACGTGTCCAAAGAACAACAAGTTCGAGAACTTATCGAACATAAACTCGTTTCGGGTAATATGCCATCCGAACTTATAAGTTTTTGCTTAGCCCACGGTCGGATTCGTCACTATGCGCCTAAACAGTATCTATACTTTGCAGGAGATGAAGGAAATACGATCTTTTTTCTGGTTACGGGTAGAATTCGCTTGTACTTAATGGGTGAGTTTTCAGAAAAAATTATTCGCATCCTTAGTAACCCTACTTTCTTTCCTGAAGTTATCCTGGATGGAAAACCCTATCCCCACGCCGCGCTCTGCATCGAGGAGACTGACGTTTTGGCAATCGATCGACAGACCTTAACTCGTTTCATAGAAAATAATCCTTCAGTACTCTGGGTGTTCTACCGAGAACTTGCTTTAGATTTGCGTCGTTCCTATCGACAAATTCGGAATCTATCTCTGGGCGATGCGCGTTTGCGCCTGGGGGCTAAGCTTTTTGCTTTAGCGCATGTGCACGGAAAAGCGTCTCCAAGCGGAACCTTAATTACTATTCCCCTCTCCGCGACAGAGCTTGCCGCAATGTGCAGCCTAGCTCGTGAGTCAGTTAGTCGCATTTTAGGAGAATTAAAAGACCTAAAAATTATCATAATTGAGAAAAAAAATATTACCGTTCCCAATCTTGAGAATTTACGTGCCTGGATTCACGAACGTGCTTCCCGTACTCGAACTTCTTTAGATTAAAATTTTTTAAAAAAACTCTGCAAGTGGTCTTTTGACTCCAGCAGAAGTTTAGCTGAACTTATCGTTCAAGAAATGCGTCAATCTTTCTTGTGGTCGACCCTCATTAATATAGCTCAACATCGTTTCCGTGATCCAGTCCACTACTTCCTGATCAGTAGTGGCTTGCCCAGCCAGCTTGGCAAATTGTGGATGTCGCCCTACTCGTCCACCAAGACGCAATGTCCAACCACTTTCTCCTGCAGTTAGCGTTCCTGTAGGACAGACATTTTGACAATTCCCACAGGAAAGGCAAAGAGTATTATCGATCGTTATCCCGTTTGATTGCCAAGTTATGGCCTTTTCCAGGCAAGTATCAATACAAATTTTACACCCTGAACAGGGAACCTTTGTAATTGCAGGAGTTACATAGCCAGTAATCCCAAAGTCTTTAATATTTGGCTGTGAACACCCATTGGGGCAACCAGCCAAACTTATTTTTGGCAGATGATGATGAAGAACTGGACGAAACTTATCTTCAAGGGTTTCTAATAAGTTCAGGTCATTGAGCGTCTTGCTAAGTGCATGGTAGAGCGTGGTCCAGTCACGAGCTAATTTAGGGCAATTCGGGCGGCAATGATCTAGCTGATATCCCTTCTGTTGCATATCGATAATTCCCCCAGCAATATATAGTCTTTTTTATCCTAACCATCTGGGGGTAGTTTATCAAAAATTATTATCACAAGATGTGGCTTAGATCACATTGTAAAACAATGGTACAAACATAGCAAAAAGCAAATCACTATAAATAGCCCTAATAGTGATTTGCTTTTTGTTTTGATAATGCTATTAATTGACTTATTCGTTTAGATCTACTCTTTTACCAGTACAAATGTACACAATCTCTTCACCGATATTTGTACAATAGTCCCCTAAACGCTCTAAAAAGCGACTGGCAAATAACAAATAATTTGCCTGTGTTACCTTATTGGGATCTTCCATCATGATAGCTCGTAAATCTCCAAATACCTGAGAATAGATCAGGTCAATTTCGTCATCGATTAGAGTCATCTGTGCTGCACTCTGACAATCATCTTGAACATATGCTTTAAGGCCTAGGTCAAGCATTTCATGTACTAAAGCACTCATACGGGGAATGTCAACTAGGGGCTTAATCAAGGGTTCTTCCCCTATCCTAATCGTTAACTTTGCAAGGTCAACCGACAAATCACCCATTCTTTCTAAGTAGATAGAAACTTTAAAACCGGCTACAACCTTCCGTAAATCACCAGCTAAAGGCTGTTGAGTTGCAATAAGAAGGATGCATTTTTCTTCAATGATTGCCTGCAAGTCGTTGATTTCAAGATCCTTGACTACAATAGTATTGGCTAATTCCATATCTTGATTTATTAAGGAACCGACAGCAAGACTAATTTGTTGGTCTACCATATTACCTAGGTCTAAGATATTTAAGCGCAGTTCCTCCAAGTCATTACTGAATTTCTGGCGAGTTGGCATGTTCAGCCCTCCTCTCATTTTATAGATGTCTTTTGATATAGTTCGTTTGAAAATATCATATATCCTTTAGGGTCACCCTTATTTTAGTAAATCTTTTGCAATCTCTATATTCACGAATTCAGATCGGTTCTTTTTCCTGTAGCTATATAGACTATTTCTTCCCCTATGTTGGTACAATAGTCTCCCATACGTTCGAGAAAACGTCCGACAAGAATCAAATAAGTAGCTTGGTCAATCATACTGGAATCTTCCCTCAAAAAGACAAGTAGTTCGCGAAAAATTTGCCCATACAAATGATCAATTTCTTCATCAATTAAGGACATCTCCTGAGCCTTTTCCGCATTTACTTGCGCATAAGCATCAAGACCTTTGACGATCATTTCGCCAACAAGCTTACCCATTTGAGGAATATCGATCAGAGGTTTTATAAGCTTAGCATTTCCAATTCGAATTGTCACCTTGGCAATATCCGCAGCTAGATCCCCAATCCGTTCTAAGTGCATAGCGATTTTAAATCCAGCCACAATTTTACGCAAATCAGTGGCAATCGGCTGCTGCCTAGCAATCAAAAGTATGCTTTTCTCTTCAATTTCCGCCTGTAGGTCATTGATCTTAAGATCCCCGGTAATTACCTCGTTAGCCAGTTCCATATCCTGTATGGACAGAGAAACAATAGCCAAGCCAACCCTTTCCTGTACCATCATCCCCATATTAAAGATTTTCCTGCTGAGTTCTTCCAACTCCTGATCAAAAGCTTGCCTCGTGGTCATCGGCTTTCCCCCCTGACATTAATTTCTTATCCGAAACGCCCAGAAATGTAATCTTCCGTACGTTTATCTCTTGGATTTGTAAACATCTCAGAAGTAGGGCCGTGCTCCACCAATTCTCCGTTGAGAAAAAATGCTGTTGAATCTGCTATGCGGGCAGCTTGTTGCATATTATGGGTGACTATTACTATAGTATACTGATTTTTTAGTTCTGAGATTAACTCTTCAATGTGCAATGTGGCTATCGGGTCTAAGGCTGAGGCAGGTTCATCCATTAACAAAACAGAAGGCTCTACGGCTAAAGCCCGTGCAATGCAAAGACGCTGTTGCTGACCGCCGGATAAACTCATGCCTGAATTGTCAAGTCGTTCACTGACTTCGTCCCAGAGAGCTGCCATGCGGAGGCTTTTTTCTGCGATCTGGCGTAGCTTTTCCTTGTTACGCACCCCATTTAGCTTTAGGCCAGCAATAACATTATCAAATATGCTCATTGACGGAAAAGGGTTAGCTTTCTGAAATACCATACCGATGTTGCGACGCAATTGCACCTGATCTTGAGCAAATATATTCGAGCCGTCAAGGAGTACCTCACCTTTCATTTTTGCTCCAGGCAAGGTTTCGTGCAATCGATTCAGACAGCGAACAAAGGTAGACTTGCCGCAACCCGAAGGTCCAATAATAGCTGTCACATGATTAGACGGTATCTCCATATCTATTCCCGTTAGAGTTTTTTGTGAACCGTACCATGCTTCCAAGTTTCTAACACTAAGACTTTGTCCCATGAAATGTTCCTCCCAATTATTTTTGCCGCTCTTTAAAGATATAGCGGGTCCCCAAGTTTAATATAACTACAATAAATACCAGTACCAAAGCACCTGCCCAAGCCTGCCGGTGCCAGTCCTCATAGGGGGAAACAGCGTAACTGTAGATTTGTACCGGCAAGGAAGCTATGGGCTCATTCAATGACTTAGCCCAATATCTGTTTCCTAAAGCAGTAAACAAAAGGGGTGCTGTTTCGCCCGACACTCTGGCCACGGCCAGCATGATTCCGGTGATAATTCCTTTGGCAGAAGTTGGCACAACAATCGAAATAATAATCCGCCATCTAGGAATACCTAAGGCTAGACCTGCTTCTCGAACGGTATGGGGTACAAGTTTTAGCATTTCTTCCGTAGCGCGGACGACAACCGGAATCATAATAATTCCTAAGGCAATACCGGCTGCCCAGGCGGAAAAATGCTTCATAGGGACAACAATAGCAGTATAGACTACAATACCAATAATAATTGACGGGACACCCGTTAAAACATCAGTGGTAAAGCGAGTAAGTGTACTAAACCAACTTGAACGGTCATACTCAACCAAGTAGATAGCAGCCAAAAACCCTATTGGAACCCCGACCAGGCTTGCGAGAGCTACTAGGATTAAGGTGCCAACGATTGCATTAGCCATCCCGCCGCCAGGCATTCCTAACCCCTTAGGCAAATGCACAAAGAAATCCCAGTTCAGTGAGCCAAGGCCATTGTAGATTACATATCCTAATACTGCAAATAAAGGTATCAGGGAAAGGATCGCAGATAATGTAAAAACTCCCATCATACCTGTATTCCAGTTTTTACGCCACGAATTAATCAATGCAAATGACCTCCTTTTGGGCCTCGTGCTACTGACCATACGAGCAAGCGAGCCAAAGCATTGAGCAAAAAGGTGATTGCAAACAAGATAAGTCCAATTTCAACTAAGGCGCTTAAATAAAGGTCGTAAGTAGCCTCAGTAAACTCATTGGCAATCACACTGGCCATTGAATAAGCTGGGGAAAATAGAGAAGGTAAGATATCCGGTCGGTTCCCGATGACCATGGTCACAGCCATTGTTTCTCCCAAGGCCCGGCCTAGGCCTAACATTATTCCACCCAAGATCCCTGACTTGGCATAAGGCAAAACCGCAATCCGGATCATCTCCCATTTTGTGGCCCCTAAAGCTAAGGCGGCCTCCCTTTGGGCAATTGGGACAGTAGCTATAACTTCACGGGAAATTGCCGCTACCGTGGGCAAAATCATGATGGCCAAAATTAAACCTCCGGCCAGCATATCCAGACCAGAAGGGGTCCCCTGAAATATGGGTAAAAAGCCAAACCATTTGCCCAGCCATGGCTCTATATGGTTCCGTAATAGAGGAGCGAGAATAAATATTCCCCAAAGTCCGTAAACTACGCTCGGAATAGCCGCCAGTAATTCTACCAGAAAAGATACCGTTACTTTGATTTTGGGAGCGGCAATTTCATTTAGAAATATTGCTACCCCTACGCCGATCAGACCAGCAATGACTAGAGCAATGAGTGAAGTAACCAGAGTACCATAAATAAATGTAAGTGCTCCGAACTCTTCCCTGACGGGGTCCCATACCCTATTTGTAATAAAGCCTGGACCGAACTTGGTAATACTTTCCCCAGCGGACCTGAACATTGTCACTCCAATCCAAGCCATAATTCCGATCAATGAGCCTGCCATTAAAAAGGAAGTATAGCGTAAAACTAGATCACCGAGAGAGATATTACCTATTTTTGTTCTACTTGCCATCCCTTTCTTCTCCTTTGTCAAAATAACGTGGCAAAGCCCAGCATACGCTGAGCCATACCTACGTGTCTAAAATTGTATATTATTTAATTAAATCACTATTTCAGCAGAGCCTGACCTTCAAAAGTTATGGATTTAAGCATTGCTTCAATCCGAGTAACGAGGTTGTCAGGTAGCTTGGCATAATGTAATGGTTCGCCTAAATCTTGCCCCTCATGAATAGCCCATTCCATAAAATTAACTAAACCCAACCCTTTATCTTTGTCCGTTTGTTGCTGATACACTAAACCCCACACAAATCCAGCGATCGGGTAGGCATCCGCCCCTGGAGCATTGACGATGGAAACCCTCATATCATCTGGAATCTTAGCAGCAGCTGCTGCAGCGCTAGCCCCTTTCGCGCTGGGTAGTACCCATTTTCCGTCTTTGTTCATCATAGTAACATAACTAATTTTATTTTGCAGCGCATAAGCCAATTCTACATAACCAATCGATCCAGGGGTCTGTTTAACAACACCAGCGACACCTTCATTACCCTTGCCGCCCACTCCAACCGGCCAGTTAAGTGATGTACCTTTGCCAACTTTTGATTTCCAATCCGCACTGACTTCACTCAGATAATCTGTAAAGATAAAGGATGTACCACTGCCATCAGAACGGTGAGCGACAGTTATTGCACTATCTGGAAGGGTAACACCTGAGTTATCTGCTGCAATTTTGGGATCATTCCACTTGGTTATTTTTCCCAAGAAAATATCCGCAAGATTTGCTGAACTCATCTTCAACTCTTGTGGTCCGTTCGGCAAATTATAAACAACCGCCACGGCACCTAAAGAAAGAGGAATTTGCAAAATCTTTCCACCCTTAGCTTTACTCAGTTGGTCATCCGTCATCGGACCATCAGTAGCTCCAAAATCAATGGTTTGTTCGGAAATTTGTTTGATACCTGCACCGCTGCCCACAGATTGATAATTAACTTGTAATTGGGAATATTTAGAGTGATACTTGTCAACCATTTGTGTCATAAGAGGATTTACAAATGAACTTCCGGCCCCAGTTAAAGATACTGATTTTGAACTTGGCTCGTTGACTACTGCTTTTGGTTGTTCACTTGGAGTTTTACTGGTGTCTGCTGCTGGAGCTTTTGCCCCACATCCGGCGAGAGCCAATGCTAGTACTCCAGCCATAATCCCTGTGAAAACTTTTCTTTTGGTTAAAAACACAATGATATTCCTCCTTGATTTTTGATTCATCGAGTACAGTTTGATTATATAATACGTTTGTAAAGTCTCAGAGATGTTTGTGTTAAGTTAAGGTTAATTTTTTTAACTTTAGGACATTATTTATTAAAGGTGTTTTACAGTCAAGAATGAGTTATAAATTCAAAGAAATCGATAGTAACTATTTCTTTGTTTTGCAGGGAATTTTGGATTTTGCTTGTCTTATGTGGCATGAAAATTACACAATAATAGGTATAAAGTATGACCTCATTATAATTTAAATTCTTGTATAGCTGTTAGTAGTTCTTGGGCGATTACGGTTAGGTCTTGACTTTCCCTTGCCATGTGGCTTAGGGTAGTTGCTTGTACCGCAATGGTGTCTGTCACAGACTGTACCCGTTCTGCAGTAACCTGGCTAAAACTGCTGATACTATAGATAGAGTCGACGATCTGTTGATTACCTATGGCAACTTGCTGAATTGAGGAGGAGATTTCCCTAACTTGTGTTGAAACCTGTTCTATGTGTTCAAGGTTTGTTGAAAATGCTTGGCCTGCTATCTCAACAACATTAATTCCCTCCTGAACATCATTCGCGGCAGCATTCATTGCTGAAACGGTGGAGTTAATATTGTCCTGGTTCTTATGAATCAATGAACTAATTTGCTGAGAGGCTTCATGAGACTGTTCAGCTAGTTTCCGCACTTCTGCGGCAACAACTGTAAAACTGCGCCCATGTTCGCCTGCCCGTGCGGCTTCAATTGCAGCATTAAGAGCCAATAAGTTGGTTTGTGCAGCAAGACCACGAATAAATTTAATAATATCGCGAATTTGCTCATTACTCAAAGTAAGATTGGTAATAGTTTTCTGGATCTGCTCCGTTCTCTCGCCTATAATGGACATTTGGTTAACAACTTTGTCTATAGCTTTCTGACCGTTTTTGGTTGTTATTGCTGTTTTCTCAGTAAGATCGGCAACAAGGCTACTAGTAGCTGCGATTTGCTGAGCACTTGCAGATACCTGTTGGATGGCAACGGATGCGTCATTAATGGTAACCGCTTGTTTTTCAGTGTCAGAGGCAGCTGCAGACATTGCGGCTACAATTTGTTCTGCAGCACTTGAGTTCTCTGCTGTGTTAGATTGGAGATCTTCGGCAGAGTTTGTAACTAACCGACTGGATTGGGATACTTGGCTTACAAGATGACGCAAGTTAGTCGTCATGATATTGAAGGCATCAGCCAGTTGCCCTGTTTCGTCATTAGATGAATGACTTTTTTGCACTTCGATAGCGAGATTCCCGCTCGCCACTTGCTGCACACTTTTTATCATGGCTTGCAGAGGCTTGGCAATGAGGCGCGCCACGATTATTCCTATAGTCAGGGCAATGATAACTGCCAGGAAAGGGAGGATTAATAAAATTCTGCTGGCTTGCCGAAAATCTTGATTGTTCTGGTCAATGGTTTTGGTTGCTGCTTTGTTGTTATAAGCAATAAGATCGTCCAGTACTATATGTATTTGATCAATATAAACTAAGGCATTAGTTGAATAGTAGTAGTAAGCATCTGATTTAGTTGCCTGATCAAATATGTCTTGATCAACAATATCGAAGGCCTTCTGCCTTTCAGCCCTATACTGAGTAATGGCTTCTTTTAATTTTTCTAATCGTGGTGCTTCGTAAGAATTTTGGGCAATGGTGGCATAGGAGTTAAGATATGTATCAAAGGCATTCTCGTGTTTATGAATTTTATTTAAGATTGTTTGTTGTCGAATTACTTCAATTGGAGCCAAAAGCATCTCCAAGGATAATGCTTCTATTGATCTGATATCGGCGTAGCTTTCGTTAAGAAGGTTAACAGATAATAATGAACTTGCGTACATCTCATTAATTGAAGAATTCTGTTCTTGGTAGAAAATATAGCCTGTGTAACCGATTCCCCCCATAAAAGTTGCAATAAAAAGTACTATAGATATAATCTTAAAAGCTATTTTTAAGTTATGAAATCTCTTGAAAATGTTTACAATTAACTTCGATTTATTTAAATGTCCAAATTTGGGTAATTTTAAGTCTCGTATTCGCTTTAAACCGTTGACTATCACCTTGTCTTTGTTCAAATAATTAAATTGGGACATTTTTTTGTGAAGACGTGACAAACTGATTTACCTCCAGTTTACATGAATCTAAAGTTGCACTGATACGCCACAAACTTTATATTTTTTGATTGGTATTAATGAGAAAATTAATTTTGCTCTCATTAAATATGTCAACCTAAAATTTGAGTTAAGTTTCCCATCTTTATACTCTGCGAACAAAAGTGTAGCCGACTCCACGTACCGAGTCGAGAACTGGTCCTAAAGATTTTAATTTATTGCGCAAATGACTGATATGGACATCAAGTGCTCTGGTACCTGTGCCGGAAAGGTTACCCCAGATCTTTTGAATTAGATATTCTCGACTGAATACCTGGTAAGGATTTGTTACAAAGAGAACTAGTAATTCAAATTCCTTCACAGTTAAATTTAATGGTTCTTCAGCTAGGGTAACAGTATAGCTTTCTTTCGAGATCTCCAATCCTCCCCACCTCAGTGGGCTATCTTTGGTATCAGTTTTACGTTGAACTTCTCTAAGTCTAGCCTTTATCCTGGCGGATAATTCTCTAGGACTAAAAGGCTTAGATAAGTAGTCGTCGGCGCCAAGCTCAAGTCCGATAATTTTATCCATTACATCGTCGCTGGCATTTAGAATTATGATTGGAATAGCTTGGGTATCCTTCTGTGCACGCAGTGTTTTGATAACATCAAATCCATCAATCAGGGGTAGCGTTAGATCAAGAATAATAAGGTCTGGTTTATCTCTCCTGGCAAGTTCTAATCCTTGTTCGCCATTCAAGGCGTTTATTACAGTAAACCCATCTTTTTCTAAGTTAACCTGGACTAGTTCTTGAATTTGAACCTCGTCCTCTACGAGTAAAATTTTGGCCACACCATAACTCCCTCCAATAAAGGCCCTCCTTTAAGAATTTTGATTCTAAAAGAACAACTACCTATATCATAATAGTTGTATGTTAAGTCTGAATGAACGGCATGTAAAGTTATTGTTAAATATTATTGACTGATGATACTATATATAGCCATCCATCTCCTTTCAAATTCAACAACTCAAAGTCCTCATCGAATTATATATATTACAACATTAAAGTTAAAATCAGATTATCGATGTGTAAACACCCTGTTAAATTGTGCGAAATCACTGAGCATTCCAGAAACCTATAGTCGCCGAAATTCCCTTGATATAGAGATAACCCTGCAGTTTGCTCTGCAGGGTTATCTCTACCATACCTGACCCTAAAGCTTGAAGCGTTCCACCGACAAAGCCCTTTCTGCGATCATTTGAGCCGCATTCGCTAGTTCGGTTACCATTGAACTGATGCAGGGGTTGAGCTTGATTTCGGGCCTCTGTGGCCATTAGGCTCGTGTAACCGGCTCCATTATAGTCTATTTAGTTGACTTCATCCCATACAAATTTTACATTAGTAGTTCTTTCTTTGCCAATGTAACCGGAATATCTAAAATATCTTTGAACCGGGTGTACCCTCCCCCAGTAATGGAACTGTTGCAGTTTTTAAGAATCTTGCCCAGCTAAAATCCGTGCCTTTTTAAAAAGGTAATAGGATAGTACTAATAGGAAGACAACAACAGCGTTAATTAGAATCTCAAGGCTAAGGTTTAACCCTACGTTTTTTTCGATGGAATTTTTAATACCTAAAAATAATATTTCCCGGACACTCGAAATTACCCCTATATATATGAAAGGGCTAAGACTAAACTTTTCCTGCTTAAAAAAACGAAGAACGGTCCAAATAATTTCCTTGATGATCAGAAGCAGCAGGGCATTATTAATGAGTGTTAGTAGTGAGAAATTGGTATGGTGGAAGTTACTGATTGAATCAACAACTATAAGAATTGCAGCAACCACTAGCATCATAAAAACGATAAGGTGAAGTAGCATTTCGGTCCAAATAAGTAAACTGGCAGTTTTCTTAAGTCATTACCTTAACCCCGGCCCCGGCTTTGGCGGTCCATACCTAGCCAAGGATTTAAAATTCTTGATTTGTTTTGCGGGTAAGGCAAATGCCGGACTGCCCCTGTTAAAGGCGGTACTGGAACGAAATGGATTGCAGATCAAAAACATTATCGATTATGTTATGAGTGAACTCAAGGATATAGGAAGTAAGAAAATAGCCGTGCCTTTGCTGCAACGATTAAGTTTTCCAGGGCACAGCCTAAACTGATATACATCTCTCTTAAATAAGGGTCAACAGGGCCGAGATTTCTTCCAGTATCTGCTTTAAGGTCTATCGTTGAGTTTCCTAATTTGAAAAGCCAGGGTTGGGCATTGTGGGCATTAGCAGCTAAAATCGCTGCATTTACTAATCCTTCTAAACCATTAAAACTTGTTTCCCAGGCCGTATAAGCAGGGCCTTTCCCGGTACTGAACACCCCGTTTTCAGCAGCCCTCCAGAAGCCCCCCGCTACCGCCAGGCTGCTGATTATGGCAGAACCTTTTAAGAAATTACGCCGATTGATTAATACTTTATTCCTCATCTCTGCCTCCTCAGTTTTCCTAAGTTTATGTTAGGGGACACAACTCCTCTTGGGAGCGTTACTCTAGGGTTGGAGGAATGTCCCCAATTAAAGAACGTTCAATAAAATTAAACATTTCAGGAATAAGCTCTGTGGTTGAAAGTTGCTGTTCCAGGAGATAACCTTCAAATAACACAAGGGATTCCAGCTAATTCAGGCGGGAATCCTTTGTGTTGATTTCTCTATCGCAAGAACGATTTCAAGTTTTTCTTTGGCGGCAAATTCATTTTCCTAATCTAATTTAACCTTTACGCCCTTAATCAAAAGCCAGAACATAAGCACCAATTCCCCAATAAAAGTAAAGATCGCAATGGTTAAGTTGAAATCTGGTATAAGGATTTTCCCCAAACTGTAAGACCGGTGCGAGCAAATTCAGCAAAAATAGCAGCTATTGTCATGATTATTAAGCCGAGTCCTGCAATTATTGCAGCTTGGCGTAAAGTTATATCGGCAACTCTTGCGGCCTTTTGGTTTGTATTCATCTTTTTTCCTTTCATTATTTAGTAATTATATTTTTATTCATAGATGCAGCTAATGGTTTGCCTACACCTGTGCTGTACTACTATTGTGCCGGCACGATAATCTCTTGTCCCGGGAAAATCAAGTGCGGATTCTTTAATTTATTGATTTCCACAAGCTTCTCCCAGGTCGTACCGTATTGCTTGGCAATCCTCCACAGTACATCTCCAGGTTTGACGATATAGATGGAAGTGGAGGTGGCCGGTTTCGCGGCAATTCTGCCCTCCACCTTTGGTTCGACCACTTGCTTGGCCTGAATGTAGCTGATCACCGCTTCATCCAGAGCCGGATACTCATTGGCAGTAGCATCATCGGCTAACATAGTATAGCCATCTCCACCGGCGGCCATGAAATCATTGGTAGCCAAGACATAGTCTTGATTTATATCTAATGGCTGCCCTTTGATTAAAATGGAAGTCACTTTCTCTCCAGCCAGCTTGGAGGGATCAATGGTATAAGTCATGCCTGATACATGGGGAAAGGCACCGTTCTCTTCAGGATAGGGCTTAACCCCAAGCTCCAAGGCCGACTTTATATCCGCACCCTTCACTTTCTTGGTCACGATATAATTGCCAAAAGGTAATACGGTAATAATCTGTCCCTTAGTAATATCTCCTGCTTCAATGCTGGCACGGATCCCTCCACCATTGGTAATGGCCGCATCAGCTCCGGATACGCTTATCATGGCATCGGCTATGAGGTTGCCTAGGTTGGTCTCACCCTTGCGGACCTGTTCCCGCTCACCATCTAACTTAACTGCGGTTTTCCCAATAACCTGAGACAATACTTTTCCCTGTTCAGTCTTAATCCCGTTAACGAGATTCAGAACGTCTTTATCATCTGCTATCCATTCAGTCTCCTCTTTGGTGACCAGTCCGGCTTTTTTAGCGATTAGTTTTTTACCTTCAAAAGTTAGTTGGATAGCGCCAAGGTTTTTATCATATTCTCCGGCACTGGCGATCAGGGTATTACCGACCATCATGCCGTCTTTCAATGTGGTGTGGCTGTGACCGTCTACAATGAGATCAATCTCCGGTACGGCCTGGGCAAGTTTAATACTGGTGTCCTGACTGGATTTATCCATCCCAAGATGAGCCAAAGCAACGATGACATCCACCTTGCCTTTGAGTTCAGCTACCATCACTTTGGCCTCTTCCACAGGGTCAACAAAGGTTAGGCCTTCCACATTCTTAGGATGGGTTTTATAGGTAGTCTCCGGGGTAGCCAAACCAAAGATGCCAATCTTGAAACCATCAACTTCTTTGATGCTATAAGGTGTCAAGAGTCTCTTGCCATCAGTTTTCTTCACGTTGGCGCTCAATATCGGAAGTTGGTCATGCCATCCAGTTCCAGCAAACGCTCATAGCCATAATTGAAATCATGGTTACCTGCGGTCATGGCATCATAACCCATGACATTCATAAGTTTAGCGATACTCTCACCTTTTTCCAGGGTGGCAATTGTTTGGCCATGGAAGGTGTCCCCGGCATCTAGGACCAGAGTATTGGGATTTTGGGCTTTGTACTGTTTGATCATAGTTGTAATTTTAGCAAATCCCATCCCGTCATACTTTCCTTCGACGACACGGGAGTGGGTGTCATTGGTATGAAGAATCGTAATGCTCTTCTTAGTCGATACACTGATCTCGAAAACTGCAACTGTTCCTGAAAACTCATTCGCTGCTAAGAGCAGAGGTTTTCCTGTTGGACTGTTTTCTGCAGAAACAAACTTTAATCCCTCAGGAGCACTGTCCCCTGCGATCCCCTCCTGGGAGAAATCGCGGCTGGAATAATAACCGACAAAGACAGGCTTTTCAGGTTTGCTGACATTATATACCATGATTCCACCGATGCGCTCTAACGCAACAAAGGCATAATCCTGGTCACCGATTTTTCCGATCTCCACTCCTTCGGGCTCGGGACCTTTATTATCACTGCGATTGTCCATACCATTCTTTTCACTGTTGGCGTTGAACTGGTCAGGCAAGGCCTGGGCCGTAATTCTTTCCAAGTCTTCCCCGCTGTCAAACACCTGAGTGAAATCTTTAGTATTCCAGATCGAAAAAGAACGTCCGCCATAACTGTATAGCGCTTCATATTTTCCATCGGCATTCTTGCCGTTGGCTGTTGTAATGCTCAGGCGTCCTAACTGCTTATCATCAAAAAGTCCCTTGGCAACCATTTCATCCAACTGCTTCTGACTATACCCAGAATAATGCTCGGCCTTCAGGACTATATCTCCTTTGATTTTACCGATACTTCCTTCTTCCGAATAGCCGGCATAATCTCTGGAATCCCCTTCATTAGCAGTCAGCAAGTAGCTGTTGCCATTAACATTCAATAATGTAATACCATCTGGTTGATACATACCCAGTACAGGCCAAGGCCTAATATTGATCTTGCCATCCTTATCGGATGCATCCATTCCCTTCCCTATTACAGAGTGATCCTTATATCCCAAACCGTAGACACGAGTAAATTTTTTGTTCTCGATGTCCAGCTTGGCAATAGCATTGTTTTCCTGCAAACTGACATAAGCGGTTTTGCTGTCCGCTTCCACAGCTATGTATTCCGGTTCAAAATCCTGGGCTTGAGCTGCGCCAGGTTTAGCGATGCGCACATTCTTATCAACTACAACCTCATCTGTAAACCGGACCGTCACCACCGAGGCTTGGCTAGCTCCTGCAGAGACATCAATAATGGAAACCGTGCCCTCGGGATCAACAGCATAATCATCACTGGGTTCTCCTTCATTGGCGACTAAAACCTTTTTGCCATCGGGTGTGAAAGTCACCATATCAGGCAGTGCCCCTACCTCAAGTGCCTTTAAGAGATTCCCCTCTAAGTCAAAGAAGATAACCTTCCCGTTATCGGTTTTCGGTTCTGCCGAAACTGCCACAGCAATGAATTTTCCATTAGGCTCCACTGCTACGCTCGTAATGTCACTGACTTTGCTAAAAGATTCACCTAAGTTGGTAATACTTATGCGTTTTATAGTGTTCAATTGAGTAACGTCATTCATAGAACCGCTGAGCTGGGACAAATCAAAAATATCTAATGACTTCTCGGCTCCATTCACAAGAAAAGCTTTTTTTGATTTGGGCTCATAACTGACAATCTCTGCCCCCGCCTCTGCTCCTGTATCATACCTGGCAATCAAGCTAAGCTCTAAATTCGGGTAGTCCGGATAAGTTAACGTTGTTGTTGGAGAGCTGCTTGCCATAACCATTGAACTGAAATTCATGGTCAGCAGCATGGAAATAATAATCGACCAAATTAGCCACTTGGATTTTCTCACAGGTAAATTCTCCTCCTTCTTAAAAAACAAGTTGATAATATTGACTCCATGCTGAAAGAACTAATTTCAAGAACTATTTATATCTTGGAAATAGTTGCATGGGTGCTCATATAATGGTAACACAAGACCGTAAAGTATTGATTAAAAAAGTGTAAATTATTTGTTAAAGTTTTACAATTATATGAAGCAAGTCCTAAATCGGACTAAAATGTGATTTATTGTTTTTACGCTCATAAAGCAACTCAAGCCATTCCCTTGATGTATAGCAGCTTCCCAGAAGATTCGGCTTACCTTCATACATGCCGTGAAAATCAGAACCACCCGTCAAGATTAACCCGTATTTTTCTGCTTCGGACATGATAAGGTTAACAGCCGCATCATCGTGACTTGGGTGCCACGCTTCCAACCCATCTAAGCCAGCATCTATGAGTTCAGGGATTAGCTCCATGTTTTTATATCCTATCGGATGAGCAAGTACTGCCACTCCTCCAGCTTGTTTTATCACTTTAACCGCTTCAAAAACATCAATGTACTGTATCTCTTGATAAGCTATTCCGCCTGGATTCCCATCCTTAGGTTTAGCAAAAAGCTTTTTGTATAAATCAGCTTTTAAAGCTGATGTGTATCCTAGCTCCATCAAAGCATGCATTATATGCTGTTTATAGACGTTCGTACTGCCCCTAGAGATCTTTTTCACGAAGTCCCAAGTTATTGAATAACCCGCTTCAGAAAGTCTTTCTACTATCCCTTCAGAAGTTATCTGCCTTTTAATTAGCATGGGTCTGCATACTTCTCCGACTTGCTGAGGTTTATCCATCAGAAAACCCAAAACATGTGCTTTCCTGCCTCTTCGATAGTCATAGGCAGATATTTCAATACCGGAGATAATACTAACGCCATATTCTTTACCAGCATTTTCCGCTTCCGCAAGCCCATCAACCGTATCATGGTCAACTATGGACAACGCCTTAATCCCTATTTTTTGGGCTATTGACACTATTTCTCTTATTTCAAGTGAGCCATCAGACACTCTGGAATGACAATGCAAATCAGCTTTCATATTCTTCTCCTTTAGTTTTGCTTAAGCCTTAATCTTCAAATTTATCTCTAAGGGATGGGGGAAGGTATTCAAAAGCTTCCTCCCAGATCAAAGGTGAATGGAAAGCAACTACCAATAGCTTGCCACAACGTGATCTGTTATCGTCTTTTCTTCGTATGAGAATCCCTCCCCCACGTTGTTCCAGAAAAATCCTTGCAGCTGCAACATCCCACTCATGGACATTTGACGAAATAAACAGATCATATTCCCCATTGGCAACCTTGCATAACTCTAGGGATGCACAGCCTAAATATCTGTAGGCCTGCGCCCTGGACAGCATCCCTAAAACATCCATTCCCATATCTGTGAATTCTCTCATAGTTCTCAAACTAATGCCAACAACCGCTTTGTTCAGCCTCTCGTGCCGATCTGGCAAAATATTCAAACGGTACCCATTCATTATTGCCCCTTCACCCTGCCCTGCACTATACATAACGCCGTTTGCAACATCATAGACCAGGCCAAAAATCGGGTTCTCATCCCAATACAAGGCTAGCGAGATGGCGTAATCCTTACCAAAGCGGTAGTAATTGATGGTACCGTCAATTGGATCGATGACCCAAGTATACCCGCCAAGATCATCACTAACCCACGTTTGGCATTCCTCAGCTAGTATTCCATGCCCAGGGTACTTTCCTAGAATGGCGTTTACCAATAGTTTTTCAATTAATAAATCATGTTCCGTAACCAGGTCCATCTGAGATGTTTTTTCCCTTACTTTAATTACAGAGCGTTTGTGTTCTAGTTTCAATTTAGAACCGACGGAATGCATTAAAATGTTGGCGAAGTCATACATTTCTCTTTCTTCAACATTCATAACTATCCTAACCCTTTCTGGCCTGAGTTTGTGCTGTCACACATACCCGGGCCAATGATCCCGACGGTAAAATTCGGAGAAGTTCTGGCAGTTCAGTCTCTGCGGCCTCTCTGATCAACATATATTTTCAACCCTTTCGGTGTTGAACGCCTGAAAATCCGATTGAAAAACAATGTTCCCGCCTACCAGAGTTTTACGAAGTATGGGATAATCCTGATGCATTTCAACAAAGATTAAATCCGCACATTTACCAACTTCTACAGTTCCGACCTCACTGTCAATCCCCAAAGCCTTAGCCGGATTTAACGTTACCATCTTAACTGCTTCTGTTAGATTAATCCCTTCCTTAGTTAGATGAAAAACTGCCGGAAGCATAGCACTCGGCAGATAATCAGAACATACAATGTCAGCAGCATTATTAGTGATGGCATCAATCGCTTTCATGTTATTACTGTGGGACTTACCGCGGATAATATTGGGAGCACCAACGCAGACATGAATCCCTTTGGACCTGGCGTAGACGGCAGTTTCAAGATTAATGGGAAATTCGCTGACTGTCCCTTCATACGCTAGGAGTTTATCTATTTTCCCTCTTGTATCATCATCATGGGACGCCAATCTAATCCCTTTACTTTTGGCGATTTTGGCTAAACTAATTAGTTTCAACCAATCGATCCTGGCCTGGTTCTCGATGATTTTATCCATGGAATCTTCAACTTCCCGCTCATTTTTACCATACGATTGGATGGTAAAGTCCTTAAGTGCTTCCGCATCTTTAAACTGTCCCTGACCCGGAGTATGGTCCATATAGGACATAAAATCAATGCGCTTATCCCGAACAAGACCTTCCAAGACACTAACCCCAGTCAGAAAAGTCAACTCATATCTGAGATGTATTTTGTGATTGATCATGGAGCGAGTCTGTTTAAGCCTGTTTATGCTATTGATAATATTGATAACCATATCCGTATTGCGCACTCCCCACTCGTCGCTCAAGCTCAAAGAATGGTACATGGTTGTAATCCCGCTCACGGCCAGCTTTTTTTCCAGCTCATAGAAGGACATATTTATCGGAAATAAGGTATTCGGCCTGGGTTGGATCTCTTTCTCGATTGCATCACTATGCAGATCGATCATTCCGGGCATAACATAACACCCTTCCGCATCAATCACAGTAGTGTCCGAATAACATTTGACACTGGGGAAACTGTTTTCCGCCACCTCTGAAATTTTATGACCCTCAATTAGGATATGCCCCCTGACAACTTTGTCAGGTAAAATAATCTGGGCGTTGTAAATACATATCTTCTTAGTTCTCATGTATTATTACTCCTTGCGTTTAAAATGAGCTGCCAAGTCTATCCTCAATTCAGGGTTAATGAAGCTTACGTCCTGTTTTGGAGCTTACCCTTTATCTTCATAGAAGCCACCTCCAGAACAATTGCAAAAGCTAAGACAAAATATGTGATCAGCCCGACTTCCCTCAGATCAAAATAAAAACCGCTGGCCATAAACAGATCGAAACCAATCCCGCCTGCTCCGGCAGCAGCACCCATGGCAATGGCGTTGGCGAAGTTTATTTCAAACCTCAAGAAAGTCCAGGAAAGCAAATAAGTAATCGAGGAAGGGATAACCGCCTGAAAAACAATTTGCCACCAATTGGCGCCACTGGCCTTTAAAGCTTCAATAACACTGCGGTCTAACTCCTCAAAAGACTCGGAATAGGCCTTAGTCAAATAGCTAATCGAATGAAAACTCATACCAATAACCGCAGCAGCACTGCCCAGTCCAGCGGCAACGGCAAAGATTAAAACCCATAGTATGGTTGGCACTGCTCTGACAAAAGCGACAAAGCCTTTGATAAAATTGGTTACTTGTTTGGGAGCCAAATTCTGAGCGCCGAGCAGCCCCAAAAACAACGCGACTATTCCACCGATTAAGGTTGTCAAAAAGGCCAGCCCTAAAGTCACCACAACATTGTAGAAAGCTTCCCCTAAACTAAACCGATTTGATTGAGGGTGCAGAAATACCGTCTTAAAATTCTCGAATGTAATGGCAATACTCTGGAGAAGGTCGACACTCTGATAATCAATCGTGACGAAAAAATAGATTGTCAAAGCTGTTAAAAGCAGCAGTATTCCTCTTATAGCTAATGCCGGTCTATTCAGGGGTTTGATTGTGCCATAGTTCACAGTATCTTTAGTTGAATAACTGCTTAACTGCTCACAAATAACTATTGATTCTTTTCTTATTACTTCTTCAAATTGCATCACAAAATCACCCTTCTAATATTATTTGATACAAATTCAATGAAAATAACTGTGATCACGATCAGAATCACAACCAGGCTGGCAGCATGGTAATCAAACCTTTTGTAATACAAATCAAAGGAGAAGCCAATCCCCGTTCCGGTGAGGATTCCCACCAAGGTGGCGTCGCGAATATTGTGTTCAATATTGTATAATAGCCAACTGATCATCTGGGGCAGGCTGGAAGGCAAAACTGCCTGAAATATGATATGAAAATAACCGGCACCCGTCGCTTGCAAGCCTTCAATCGAGTTATTGCCCACTTCCTCCAGCGTTTCCATAAAAGCACGGGTCAGAAAGCCGAGAGAATAAAAAAACAGCGCAAAGTAACCGGTCAGTGGACTTTGACTAAACGCTAACATCAAAACCATGGCCCAAGCCACGAGCGGTATGTTCCGAAAGAGAGAAGCGATCCCCCTGCTTACAATACCAAATATTCTGTTTAGACGTGTAGTTTTGGAACCAGCCAAGGACAAGAACAAGGCAAAAAAGGCTGCTACGGTTGTTGCAGCAATAGCCATTAACACCGTTTCCTGCAATTTGGGTAAAACCTCGGGCAATATCCTCATTGACTTGGCATCAGGATAAAAATTGCCGCCCCCCCAGATTATTGCCTTGTAAATACTGGTAAACCCTTTCAGTACATCGTACTGAGTTATGATAATCGAGCCCACGGTTAGACTAATTAATAACGAAAAGAATACCAGATTGCCATTCCTTCGTTTGCTAAAAATATCATCCCGCATGTCTTTCTCCTAGCTCAATAATCAAATCTTCGGACTCTGAACCATAGATATCCTGAATCTGTCGAGTCGTTAGCTCGCCTGGAGATCCGTCAAAAACAACCTTTCCCCTGTTAATGCCGATAATTCTGTCCGAATACTTCAAGGCTACTTCAACCTGATGCAAATTTACAATCACAGTTATTCCCATCTCGGTGGAAATATTTCTCAAATGATCCATGATAATCTTCGAAGCATTAGGATCCAAGGAAGCAATCGGCTCATCACATAAAATAATTTTAGGATTTTGCACCAAAGCCCTGGCGATTCCAACCCGCTGTTTTTGACCGCCGCTTAACTGATCGCACCTCTTATAAACTTGCTCATCCAGTCCCAAAATCTTAATAATTCGGTAAGCCTGCCCTTTTTCCTCCGGGCTGTATCTGCCTAAGACCCCCGCCAGGGTTGATTTATAGCCGAGCCTGCCGTGGAGCACGTTCTCGATAACGGTCAGCCGATCAACCAGGTTGTAATGCTGAAAGATCATGCCGATCTTTGTTCTTAGCTTGCGTAACTTTTTCTTGCTTAGACTTGAAGAAATAACGCCGTCAACGGATATTTCCCCACTGTTTGCTTCAATCATCCGGTTAATACAGCGCAAAAGGGTTGACTTTCCTGCTCCGGAAGGACCGATGATGGAAACAAATTCGCCTTCATCGACAGAGAAACTGACATCGTCTAAGGCCAAAGTTTCTTGGTTATAATATTTTCTGACGTTTTTTAGTTCTAATAACGACATGCTCTACTTCCTTTCTCTGCTTAGACTGAGAATGAGGCGTCGAGGCAACCTTACCCAATTGATACCATGGATGTGGTTAACTTTGACGCCCTCATTTCAATCCTCTAATTTCCGTTATCCAACCCTAGAACGTTATTTACTTGCTCAGATCGCGGATGGGTTGATAGAAGGAATCTTCCACTGTCAGAAAACGCTGAGGAGCATTGAAAAACCCTTTAGTTTTAGACCCCTTTGGTATGAAGATCTTTTCATTCTTGGTAACCTCATCGGAGGTAAACGCTTGAGTGATTGCCTCCACAGTTTTCTGGCTTAAGGCTCCGGTATTAACAGCAATTGGGGCATTAATGACTGGGGAGGATACAATGACTACGAATTGCTTATCGACTAGTTTGCTGAACGGGTTAGAAGCACCCCTCTTGACCGTATAGACAGCTCCAGGCCTGTTGTCTGTTCCTGAAGTGAGATCCACATAGCTCACTACATCAAAATCGTCGACGGCTGAGAGATCAGATTTATCCGTGAGCACGTTGACTAAGGATAACTGGTGAGAACCCCCAAAAATCACTTGCTTGAAAAATTTATCACTGCCCCCTTGCAGCAGATCCTCCGCCTTCAGAGTCTTCCATTTATCTTGTTTTGAGAAATAGGAAACGATTCCTGCTGAAGGCACTTTAAAGCCTGACGTTGAACTGGTTGAAACGAAAGAGAACTTTTTCCCTACTATGTTATCCAGAGCATAGTCTGTGCCGGAAAGGTATTGATCTTCATTACCTTTCTTAACGACAATCCGGCTATAATACATGGCGTCTTTCAAGGTTCCTGACACCCCACTATTCACCACCAGGGGAAGAACCTTAGGATTTTTTTTGTGAGCCTCAACATAAGACTCCCCTCCGAGAAAGGCAAGCTGGGCATTGCCGCTAGCTACGGCCTCAACAGCAATGGCGTAATCTGTGGTTAATTTGTCTTCCACTTTTTTGCCGGTGGCCTTTTCAATGGCCTTGCCGATTTCGGCCCGGGTCTCCTTAAAATCCTCTGCCGCATTATTCGGCAACCAGGCAATCGTGATGGTATCAGGCTCTTTGGCCCCTGTGTTGGAATCCGTCGCAGGTGTAGAAGCGCACCCTACTAAAAGTGCCGACATTAGAATGACCACCAGAACATGTAATTTAATCTTTTTCACGTTTATTCTCCTCTCAATTTTGAAAAATATATCCGCTGCATTGAATTAACAATGTGGATAACTGATATCTTATTTTACCTGAAAATGATTAAATCCCTATTAAACTACTGTAAGGTTTTGGTTAAACTTCAAGATCCAGTAACTCTCCATCACGCATTGTGTATTCCCTATTACAGAGGTTTTCCATAAATTCAAGATCATGAAAAATCCCCATCATCGTTGTTCCTTCTCGTTTCAATTGTTCGATAAGTTCTCGGACTTTTAATTTGGAGGTATGATCCAAACTGGCAGTAGGTTCATCGAGAAGCAACAACCTAGGGCGCTTTACCATAGCCCTGGCAATATTCAGGCGCAGCTTTTCCCCCCCGGAAAAGGTACCCGGATAGCAGTCCCATAATTCTCTGTCCAATTCAAAATGCTCGAGCATAATATTTGCTTCCCGTTCCGCGTAGTCTTCTTCATACCCCATCTCCAAAACCGCCTGTTTTACCAGTTCCTGTGCGGTGGTCCGGGGCATGGTGCTTAAAAACTGCGATACATAGCCAATCTCATGTTTCCGCAGATAAATCATCTGTCGTTCCGATAGTTCCGCTAAGTTAACTGGACCAAACTTTTTTGATTTATACCATATACTTCCTTTTTGCGGTGCATACGTTCGATAAATACACTTAAATACAGTTGATTTTCCACTGCCGCTTTTCCCGGTGATCCCGACAAATTCCCCTTCTCTTAAATCGAGACTAATATCGTGCAGTGCTGCAATCTGCTTGTCTAAATTATGGATAATAAACGATTTTGATAAATGCTTAATCGCTAGTATCTCTTCCACTTAATCACCTGCTTTATAATACTTGTCTGTGAATTCGTCAATAGGAAGGTAAAAGTCATTAAGCCTTGCTTTAATGATTTCATAGGACCAGTCCCACCACTTGATCTCCATAAGTTTTCTGACAGCAACTTCAGAAAAACGTTGCTTGATTGGTTTAGCCGGCACTCCAACCACAATGGTATAGGGAAGAACATCTTTAGTAACCACCGCGCCACTGCCTACCACCGCTCCGTTGCCGATCCTCACACTAGGCATAATGATCGCGCCGTGTCCCAGCCAGGTATCATGGCCAATATAGACTTTATGCTCGGCTCGCCGCTGGAAGAATAATTCATCATCTGTCGTCGCCAAGCCATACTTCATCCGGCGGTAAGTAAAGTGGTGCAAGGTCGGCCTGTCCAGAGGATGATCAGTAGGCCCAATTCTCACCATGTCAGCAATGTTGGAAAACTTACCGACTTCAACGTTTTGCAAGGTGCAAAAACGACCTGTATAGGAAAAATCATTAAGTTTAGTGTTTTCAAGAACGTTATAAAGCCCTACCTCGGTATACTCACCCAACACCGCATTGTGCAATTGACAGTTCTCATGGATACACGGTTCTCTTCCAACCCTGTTGCTCATTCTCTCCTCAGCCAACCTTTCACACTAAAAACAGCGTATACTAAAGCAATGATTGCACTAACTGCTGGGTATAGCCATGCTGCGGATCTTCAAGAATCTGATCTGTCAAGCCATGTTCAATAACCCTGCCATCCAACATCACAAGGGTTCGATCGGCCAGCATTCGAATAACCCCTAAATCATGCGAGACAATGACCACGGTAATCTTCAACTCTCTCTGAAGGGTCTTGATTAAATCAAGGACACTGGCTTGAACCGACAAATCCAACCCTGTGGTTACTTCATCGAGCAGGAGAAGTGGTGGATTGTTCGATAAAGCCTTGGCAATTTGAACCCTCTGCTGCATTCCGCCTGAGAAGTTCTTGGGAGCTTCTTTCATACGATAAACCGGTATATTTACTTGCTCCAGCAGCTCTTCCCCTCTGGCTTGCATCTTTCCGACATGCCTGTTTCCGGCTGCAATCAATTTCTCGGCGATATTGCCAATCGAGGAGAAATTCATTTTCAAACTCATCAGCGGATTCTGATAGACTTTCCCCATCCTATGATTCCTGATATAACGTTTCTGTTGGGATGATTCTGCCAAGACATTCACTCTTCCGCTCTTGTAGGAATTGATATACCCCTCTCCGCTGCTTACCTCCTGATCAAAATACAGACAATCCATCAAGGTCGACTTACCACTCCCGCTTTCCCCGACAATTCCTAATATTTCTCCCGCATACACCTCTAATGTGATATCCCTGCAGGCATAGACCGTCCCGCAGACAGGACAGTAATTTTTCAGCAAGTGCGCCCCTTTTGCCCCTCTGCAGTTGACACACCCTTTGCCATATTGTTTATTTAGATTACTTACAGACAAGACAGGCTGTTCAAAATCTACCATTTTACAATCCCTCATCCTCTTGATTTTCCATTCAAATTCTGCAGACAATAGCTGGAGTCATTGCATTGATAAGAGGGGGCACCCGTTAAGTCATCCAGTATTTCATCCAGAAATATACCCTTGGCTCCGCACAATCTGCAGTACGCCTCCTGAAATGATTCAACTCCAAAAGGGTAGTCTTCAAAATCAAGTGAGCCAACCCTGGTATACGGAGGCACCGCATAGACCTTCTTTTCACGGCCTGCACCCAAAAGAATCAAGGCTTTGGAACTATTCAGCTTGGGATTATCGAATCTTGGGATGGGGCTGGGGGCCATAACATACCTGCCATGAACCATAACTGGATGGTCCGCACCTGTCGACATAGTTCCGTAGTTCATGATTTGCTCAAAGAGCATCAGCCAGGCACCACTGTATTCTTGTTCCGCGTGCAGCTTTTTGGTTTCATATTCACTCGGCTCATAATATCTCAGAGGTTCTGGCAGCGGTACCTGAAGCACCATAATCTGACCTTCCTGGAGTGGAATTTCGGGAATTCTATGTCTCGATTGGATGATGGTCGCTTCCGCCGTTTCGTCGGTTCCGGTTATACCGGTCGTTAGGGCGATGAGCTTTTTAATATTTACGGCATTGACCGATTCATCTGAGCCTTGGTCAATGACTTTCAGGATGTCGTCTTTACCCACCAGGGAAAGTGTCAGCTGTAGTCCTCCGGTTCCCCAACCTCTGGCGATGGGCATCTCCCTTGAAGCAAAAGGCACTTGGTACCCCGGAATGGCAATCGCCTTCAGGGTTGCTCTTCGAATCTCTCGTTTAGACCCTTCATCAAAAAAAGCAAAATTATACTCAATTTTCATGGATTCAGCTCCTAATGATTTTCATCTGTTAGACCTTCTTTACCTTTTTTCGACTTACGGACGCTGTCCAGCTTGGACTGGAAGGTCACATAGTGAGGCAGTTTGAGGTGTGAAATAAAGCCAGTGGATTCAACGGAGTCAATATGCAAAAGGATAAACTCTTCGTTAAGGATCGAATGCTCCGGATTATCTGTTTCCAGACAACGGTCCAAAATACTGATGGCAATCGCTTTGCTTTCATTTTGTCCATAACAGATTCCATAACCCAGGCTGAATTCCAGCTCTTTTTGACCCGTTAATTTTTGAACATCCTCCGGAAACAAGGACTCAACCTCAGTGACTTTGATTTCGCCGATATAATAAGCATCCTCGCCCTCACTTAGTTCGTTGAATGGATTATCAACATAGAGCGGCAGATTTCCAATCCGCAATTCTCCCACCGTCGGATGCAGCGCCCCATAACTGCGCAGGGCTACATACCCTAAGGAAGTAACCGCACCTGTCTGCCCCCTAGTTAAAATCTGCAGTCTTTCACTGCGGCTGGTCGGAAACTGAAGACTCTCTTTGGTAACGTCGTCCGGCTCACTATCATCATTTTTACAAGGCTGAATCAGACCTTCTTCCCGCAGATAATCCAGAACTTTGGGCAGCTTGGCTAAATCAGTCTTGTCATACTCAACTCCGCTTTCCAAGGAGTATTCGCGTACCCAGTGGATAGCCTCTTGATCTGTTTCTTCATTTAAATTAAAGTCGATTAAACGATGAGTATAATCAGTGGCAGCCCCTAAGATTTGTCCACCGGGAATATCTTTAAAGCTGGCTGATATTCGTCTCTCCACCAGCATATCCTCAGACTCAACTGTTCGCGAATAATGCCTGCGCGGCAAAGTTGAACGGTAAGCTCTCAATAAAAATACCGCTTCTTCAGGACTTCCTTCGGCCTGCTTGATGGCCAGCGCTGCCAGAGTTTCATTGTAAAGACTGCTTTCCGACATAACCTGGTCGATCAGGCAGCGCAGACCACCTTCAATACTGTGACAATCCAAGACTACGCCCTTTTTCAAGCGCTCATATTTCAGGCGTTTGATCGATTCTTCAATCGCCTGAGTTCCGCCTTTTACTGCAACATACCCCATCTATCCACCCACCTGTTCCGTAATTTGAGTTGTTCGCGGCAGACATACAATATTGTCTTCCCGATCTGTAAAGATAAGATCAATTCCCATTGGATATTCAGAGTTTTTTTCAGCTCGTAGATCGACCCAGCCATCGCTTGTTTTGACGTCTATATAGCATTCCGTTTCGATTCCAGGACCCGTTAAGCTTAAATTCCGTTCGTTGCTCACAGAGTCAGCTTCAATGATCATAGTTGCTGCTTTGTGCGGGTTGAGCAAATCTCCTGGATAGGCCCTTCTCAAGGCAACCGCCAAGTCCTCCGCTTTAGCGTCCTTCAGAACAAGAATATAATCCGCACTCTCCACTTCCGTGGCTTTAGCATACGTCAACTGGTTAATAAGTTTGGCCATTTCCGCTTCCCGTTCGGAATACACCTTGAATTTCACTTCTGTATCCAAGAGCATCAGCACCAATACTAAGGTTGAGTCAAAACAACCACTCTCCATCTGCACCTTATCTGCCTGATGACGGATATTTTTAATCAAGCCCGGTCTAGACATTGAATCTAGCGTTTTACGATAAGCTGCTTGGATATCATGCACCAAATCCAGATTCATCTGCTTTTTACCCCTCTTATCTAAACATCCATATTGTCAAAATTCACTTTGGTCTTTAAGACCTTGTTCTTTACAGCTTCCCAGTCTTCATTGATCTGAACTTCCTCACGCAATAATGCATCTGTCCATTCTAATGTCTCTGGTAAATTCGCATTATAAGCTGCATCAATAATTGCCAGGTTGCGGGCAAGTGCCGGTTCATGCCCCATGACCATACCGATTCCTAAAGCTCCCCTGATCATAACCTTACATTCCGTAATCAATACCTCACCCAGATAGAATAAGCTGCGTTGAGCGCTTTCCCGCACTTTAACCATAACTAGACTATTATTGGGTTCCTCAAGGGTCTTGACCTCGTATACAGTGAGTATTTCTTGCGCTAAGTTTACGGAAACCTCTGCTGAACCTTTGATTAGGATCTGGGTTCTTTGTTTTCTAATCATCCATTACCCTTCCTTTGTGAGTGTTTATCCACGAAATCATCATAACTTGTTGCCAAGTTAGTCATGTTAAAGCTCTGTAATTACTCTGTTAAATCTTTGTTAAGTTTCTTTACTTGTCTGCGGGATCCGATAACAGTAGGGAACGGTCTTGACCGTTCCCTACTTTAGTTCACCCATTAGTGGTACCGCGCATAGGCATGGGGGTCTGATACGCATATAAAGCCTTATGCTTTTAAGCATAAGGCTTTATGGTGAGAACGAATGAAGCTCTTGTCTAAGGTATGACATAAGAAAAGCAGTCACATCTATAAAAAATCTTGCGGTACTCCAATACTGTGCCGGTCTTCTTATCCGTACAGCCTGATTCCGAGACCAAAAGCGGTACTAAATCCGGACAATTTAACAGTTTCCGTTGAGACTTCGTGGGAAAGGATACACTTAAAAGACTGGGTTTTGAACAAAGTTCTGTATATCCTTTGCTATGGTAATATTTAAACATCGATGTAATATCCATGCCCACAGCATCGATATCATTTAATACTGATTTGGCAACATAGGATATATGAAGGGCGATAGGTTGTTGAACAATATACCTCAGTCTTGCTACTTTGAAAATCCTGTCCTCTTTATCAGTTTCTAAATAGTCACAAATCTTTTTATTGTATTTGCTCTCCCGACAAAAAATAGTCTCCGAATGAAAATCATAACCTTTATCTATCATTTTTTGGCTGAAACTCACATCACCCGAAAGAACAAGCTCAATTTGTGTAGATCTGTCTTTGACATAGCTTCCTTTGCCCTGCTGTTTATAGATATGCCCTAATTCTTCGAGTCTTTCATAGGCCTTCCGAGCTGTAATTCTCGGCACTTTGTATTGATCTGCTATTTCATTCTCAGACGGCAGTTTATCATGGGGGTTGTATCTGCCTGAGACAATTAAGGGAACCAACTTATCCACTATCTCCATTTCATTAGACATTGTCATACCCCCACTAACACTCTACATACCATTTAACTATATGTTGAACTGAACTATCCGATTTTTTGCTTCATTCTTAAATCCGAGGCTAGTAGAATCAAATCATCGACAACCCGTTCTGTAGAGCGACCAGGCAAAGCTACCGCCGCTTTTTCTCGCATTCTTTTAATATCCTCAGGAGAACTTAAAAAGCCTTCGAGAAGTCGTTCCAGTTCCTCTTCATTACCTGCAATATGTCCTGCGCCTGCGCTTTGCACAAACTGAGCATTTTCGTCTTCTTGGCCAGGGATTGGCTTAAAGATAAGAATCGGCAAGTGTTTGGTTAACGCCTCGGAAACCGTTAACCCTCCCGCCTTCGTGATAATCAGATCGGAAACCTCCATTAATTCCTCAACATTATGGACATACCCTAACCGCAGGATGGGGTTGCGAGCCTGCACAGTTACTTCTTCTATAAAGTGATATAGTTTTTCGTTTTTTCCACAAACAACAATTGTTTGAACCGGGAGCAAAGAATCTGCGAGTTTCTTACAGATTCTTTTTACGATTTCCCCGTCGTACACTCCTCCCATCACTAAAAAGGTAGGAAAATCCGGGTTTAAGCCTAACTTGGAATTAATAAACCCTCGGTTCATTTCCTCTTCGAATTTCGGACTTACCGGGATCCCAGTCACCAGAATCCGTTGTGCTTCAATTCCCCAGGACACTAAGCTTTTCTTCACCTGTGCACAGGCCACCATATAGCGATCAACTCCTGGATGTACCCAATGACTGTGAACAGTATAATCTGTGATTACGGTAATCACCGGAACATGAAGAATTCGTTCAAGCCTGAGTTGGGCAAGAATTGAAGAAACTGTGGGATAAGTACATACAATGAGATCTGGTTCAAAAGCCTGAATGTATTTAAGAAAATCACCTCGTCCCAGTTGTTTAAGAAAACGTTGCAGCATGGATTCGGGTTGGAGCTTAGCTGTTTTATAATAAAATCTTCCCCAAAGTTTCGGGGTATGTTTAATCATCTCCATGTATAAGTTTTTAACCATGGTGTTTAAACGCTTACTTAGAAAATCTCCAAAATCTAAATGAGTAATTATTGCAGAAGGCTCTTTAATACGTATTCCTTCAATAACAGCTTCCGCCGCTCGGAAATGTCCGTTTCCAAACGCTGCAGAGAATACCAGAATCCTTAATTGTTTCAAACCCTAGCCCTCCCTCTCAACATTCTTTTTCTACCTATTCTAATCTCTTAGAAGCAAAATTCAAAAAACCCGCTGAACTGGCAATTGTCAGAGGGATCAAGATTTCTGACGCCATTTTATAGCTCTCTTCAGAACATCCTTCGACCTGCGATACCAAGGGATATAGAGGGTTAGAAATGCTTGCATTATGATCAATCCATTGGGCTGGGTGAGAAAATGGCATATACATACCACTTGTTGCCGGGAACTTATCCCAGTTTTGAGTCGCCCAGGTTTCGAACTCTTTGTGCCCGTCGAAAACAATCCCCAAGGCATGGTGCGGTACACACATGTCTTGTATTAGGTGTAGTGCTGCTCCCAAAAAAAACATACCTTTATCGACGTTATTTGGGAAAAAGGTGAAGGCCTTGTTGTAATAATACTGGCACTCAGCCGTTGCTCCCGGCCAGCCAATGATTCCTTGCTTGTCTGGATGGCTGTAAAAATGATTGACGTTTTTCCAACCTCGATCAGCCCAGTATATCCCTTTTGTCAGCGTTGAGTGATGAGCTGAAAACAATCTGACGACATCCTCTTTTCCATCATTCCTCAAAACAATATAGGCCTGCTCCAAACAATGAACATGGGTTACGCCAGGAGAGTCGAGAAAATATTGTAAGGGACCCGCTGAAGCAAGAAGTAGCTTTGTCACCTTACCGAGTGTCTGACCAATAATCCTCTCATACATATCCAAGTCAACACCTCTCCTTTGTTCTTGGTTTAATTTTAAACCATGACTGTAAAGGAGGTATTATTCTGATGTTAAGAAACTACTAAGTTATGTTAAATTTGAGTTAATTATTAAGGAATTGTTTATGTATCTACTCAGTCATAGATAGACAGAAATTACAAAATATGACTCACTAATAGAATTAATTACTTTTTTTATATACCAAGAGGATATATTTAACATCTAATTAACATTCAGTTAATTAGATGTTTACAAATAGCTATTATTATGTAGTAAGGATATACAAATATACATTGAAATAGACTCGAAATTAGGTGCCATCTTTTTGTCAAAAAAGGGGGTTTTGTATGTTTAAGTCGGTAGATATGAGCCAACAAAAGCTATACCGTCTACTTAGGGACGAGAAAACGATCTGGGTGTTATATCTTGATATTGTTAAATTTCAAGAGGTGGAATTTCGATACGGTTACAAAATCTGCAGACAAATCCTAGACGAGATTGAGCGTGAAATTAATCATACGATCAAACAGCAACGCAATCTCTACCTTTTTTCTCATTTCGAAAGCAGGGGCGGGGACGACTTCGTTGTTTATTTTGTTCCGGGAAAAAATACATGTTGGAACATTACGGGAATCATCGAACAATGGGTTCTCCCTTTAGAAGAACGCTTTAACCATAGAATTAGGAAACTCGTTAGCGAGAAAATAAGCCTTCGTTCCGGACTTGCTCAGTGTATCAACGAAGTCGGTCGAGGCCCCGATTATTTACTGTATGCGGCAGTGAAAGAGGCCTTCCTCCTCAACAAATCCGAACCGGATCCCCATTTTTTTGCTCGTCGCGAAGAGATTTCCCTCCTAATCGAAGAACCCGACACATACTTGAAAGCCGCTTTTCAACCAATCATTGAAACCCGAAGCGGTGAGGTGTTTGGTTTTGAAGCGTTAGCCCGTATGCCAGGATCCACTTGTTTTAACAATATTGCAGACCTCTTCCCCTTTGCTGAAAAGATAGGTCATCTCTATCCAATCGAAACTCTTTGTCGACGCCAAGCAATCATTTCCTTCCCTACTGTTGCCCAAGGCAAAGAAATGCTCTTTCTCAACATTAACCCCCAGGTTCTTAGCGACCCCGAATTTGCCTCCGGACATACTAGAAAATTTCTTAATGAAAAAGGGTTGGCCCCTTCCGACGTTGTGCTAGAAATTACCGAACGAAGTGCCATAGAGGATTTTTCCGCGTTCCGGGACGCTTTAGATCATTATCGTAATCAGGGTTACCTGATTGCTTTAGATGACGTTGGGGCCGGCTACTCCTCTTTACAGTCCGTAGCAGAGCTACATCCGGACTTTCTCAAAGTTGATCGATCCCTGATAGCGGGAGTTAATGCTGATCCAATTAAATGGGCCTTATTAGAGACATTTGTTACTTTTTCCAAGCGTATAGGATGCCGAATAATTGCTGAAGGTGTAGAAACGGAAGAAGAGATGCGCACCGTAGTTCAATTAGGGGTCGATTACATTCAGGGATTTTTTGTTGCAAAGCCCACCTTTATGAGAATGAACATTAATCCTGCCGTTATGGAAATTCTGGGCCTAACCCGACGTCTAAAAGGCCATGATCAAAACCCGATTATTTCTATGATTGAACCCTTGCCTCTCTTTAATACTCACACCCAGGTCAATACCGTCGAAACTTACTTCCGAGAGCACCCAAATCAATATCTAGTGGGTATTACCGATGACTCTCGTTTAGTCGGTGTGGTTCAGCGCGATCGACTTTTTGCCGCATTAGGTACTCGCTATGGTGTCCCTCTTTTTTCAGAACGTACAGTTCCCCTTATTATGGACAGAAATCCACTAGTAGTGGAAGATACCACTCCTTTGGAAGTGATGTCAAGCATAGCAATGCAACGGCCAGATGCTCAATTGTATGACGGCATCATTGTGGCTAACCAACAGATGCCGATTGGCCTAGTGTCCGTGGCAAAACTTATGAAAGCAATGACCGAGAGACAAATCCAAATTGCTCGGGGGGCCAACCCTTTGACAGGATTGCCAGGCAACCTAAGCATTGAGCTCGAGATTCGGCAGCGCCTTGAACAGGCCTTGACCTTTGGACTTATTTATGTTGATCTTAACAAATTTAAAATTTACAACGATTTATACGGTTTCCAGCAAGGAGACATGGTCATCAAGATGTTAAGTGAGATTTTACAGAATGAGGCCTCTAAAACGACTGAGGAAACCTTCGTCGGCCACATCGGTGGTGATGATTTTATTTTGATTTCCTCTATGTCCGACCTAGAAAATTTAGCAGTTCCTATTCTTGATCGATTTAAGGAGTCATGCAAACTATTACCCGGAGCGGAAAACCTTAGCGTTGCCCTTGCTGGCTTCATGATCGACTCCACTGAACAAGAATGGACCCCCTTACTTGTCTCCGAACGGGCTGCCCAAATCAAGAAAGAAGTTAAGGCAATAGGAGGCAACTCTTTTTTACTACGCTAGGAAGAATTATAATAATCTATCGATTCTCAGGATCAGCCGCTAAATTAAGAATTGCTTGGGCGTAGACTTTAGTCGTTAAAAGGAGATTATCGATGGAAATATATTCATCAGGACAATGAATCACTTCAGGTTCACCTGGGAAAAGGGGACCAAAGGCTACCCCTTGAGGGAGCGCTTTAGCATAGGTTCCACCACCAATGGCAAAGGCAAAGGGTTCGAGACCCGTTACATCCGCATATGCTTTGAGCAAGGATTGAACCAAAGCACTCTCTTTGGGAACATGATGTGCTTCTTGGTGGGTTAAAACTTTGATGATTAAATGCTCATTTTCAGCGATTTTGGCAATCGGAAGAAAAACGTCGTCCCGCTTAAAAGTAACTGGATAACGGATATCGATGACATAACGCGTCTCGTCTGATGTTAATTCAAAAATGCCTAGATTGAGGGATAATTTGCCAGAGGGTTCATCACTCAGAGTAATACCAAAACCCTCTCCTGTAAAGCCTGTGCCAGGGTATTTCAAGACATTATCTAGAGAGCGATTTTCTTCTGAGTTTAGTGGTAATGTCTTAAGAAACTGCAAGGCATAAACAACGGCATTCTTCCCATTTTGCGGTAGACTACCATGGGCTCCGACTCCTTTAAAGGAAAGTTTAATCTCCTGATCCGTTGCTTGACTATCGATTATTCCACTAACCCCTTCAGGAAATGAAAAACTTTTCAGCAATTTTTCAACCACTTCACTTGATATTTCCTTTAAGGTTACTTCACAAAGATCTGGAACAACATTAGCCCGTTCCCCACCTTGTACGCGTACTAAATGAGGAAAAGAAGTTGGATGAGATTGAATTAATTCCAGATGCAGAATTCCTTTTTCGGCATGAATTAAAGGGAATTCTGCATCTGGTGCAAATCCTATTTGGGGTACCTCTTCCTTCTTAAGATAATAATCCATATCCGCCCAGCCAGACTCCTCATCCGTACCTAGGATCAAACGAACTCTCATGTTTAAAGGAATTCCAGCATCTTTTATAGCTTTCATGGCGAAAAGGGCTGCCAGAGTTGGTCCTTTATCATCTAAGGCACCTCGACCATATAGTTTCCCATCGTTAATGCTCGCACTATAGGGGGGGGCAGACCATCCATCCCCTTCTGGAACAACATCAAGATGACCTAAAATCCCCAAAAGGTCCCCCTTGCCCATTTCAATATGACCAGCGTACCCGTCAACGTTTTTGACAGTAAAGCCGAATTTTTCTCCTAAGTCAAGGGTCCATTCTAACGCCTCTTGAATTCCAGGCCCGAATGGAGCACCGGTCGCAGCATGCTCGACATCTTTAACACTCTTAATCCGAATACAGGTCTGTACGGCAGAGATCAAGTCCTCTTTAATTAAATCAATAGTTTGGTTCAGACGCATCGTTTATTCCTCCATGATTTCTTATTCACTTTCAAGTCGCCACTTCTTACTAATGAGTGTTGTATGTTCAGCTTTAGCTGAACATACAACACTCACAACTCATCCTAGGTTACCCCGATTTAAGACAATGTAGCATAAGATCAAAGTTCGAGATTGGAAACTTAAGGGTTACTGAGATAAGGGCGAAAACTTGATATTGATCGTTGTCCCCTTAGTAACAACTTTTCCTGCTTGTGGTGATTGTTGTTGGGCTAAGCCGCTCCCAGTAAAATTAAAATGAAGCTCTGACTTTGCTAATGTTTCTCCAACCTGGCGCATTGTCATACCTAATAACTCTGGAATTATAACCTCCCCCTCGATAGGCGTTCGTTCTGGGATTACGGGTTGGGGTGTGGGTCTAACTGCAGAATCACTGGGTGAGATGGTAACAGTACTCTGTGTATCATTTGCTACGGGTAAACCATAATACTGTAAAGCTCCCTCAATAATCCCTTTTGCTCTAGGTCCTGCTAAGGTTCCCCCTTGATGTCCCTCTTCCGTTCTTGGGGTATCAATGATAATTAAGACTGCAATTTTAGGATCTTCTGCTGGGGCATAGGCTGCAAATGTTGCAATATAATCTGTGCTAGAATATTCCCCTGTTTTTGGATCTACTTTCTGAGCGGTTCCTGTTTTACCCGCTACATTGACACCAGGAATTTTGGCCAGTTGGCCAGTTCCATCATTAACGACTTCTTGGAGGATCTGTGTGATTTGTAAAGCCGTCGATTTCGAGATTACCTGGCGTACGGGATAAGGTTTTTGTTGTTTAAGGAGTTGTCCATCGGGATTCGTGATTTTGTCAACAACATAGGGGCGGTAGAGAGTACCCCCATTGGCAACTGCAGAAATTGCAGACAGTAATTGGATCGGCGTGACTGAATTGGCTTGTCCAAAGGACATCGTGGCAATGTCGATTTCTAGAATCTTAGCTTGTGGAAGGAGTAACCCCGTTTCTTCTCCGGAAATATCGACCCCTGTTTTGGATCCGAAACCAAAGGCTTTTAGATACGTATTAAACTTCTCTTTACCCAACTTCCTTCCAACCTGAGCGAGTACAACATTCGATGACAGTTTCATCCCTTCCGAAAACGTGATGTTACCGTGTGGTTTCTGATCTGAGTCCCAGTTTGTGATTCGTCGAGGGGGAATGTTCAGGTAGCCCGGATCCTCAAAGGTTTCGTTCAGATTGATAATTCCTTCTTCCAAAGCAGCTGCTCCAGTAATAATTTTAAACGTTGATCCTGGCTCGTAGGACATACTGATCGCTAAGTTTCGGCGGACTTCTGGTGTCACTTTATTATAATCCGTTGGATCAAAGGATGGGCGAGATCCCATGCCTAATATACGCCCAGTCATCGGGTCCATAGCTAAAATCGTTACACTATCGGCTTTGGTTGATTGATATGCTTGATCAAGTTCTTGCTCAATAAAATATTGAATGCTTGAATCAATGGTTAAAGAAATTGAGTTTCCATGGCTTGACGGTGCGCTTTGATGGAGAGTATCTTGTATAAAACTGGCTTTAGTATCCCGCTCTTGGGATTGGAAGCCAGGTTTACCAAACAACTCCTTATCATAAAAGTATTCGACTCCTTCTACCCCATGCCCCTCACGATTTACAATCCCAAGTGTAGAAGCCGCAAACATCCCCATGGGATAGATGCGCTTTTCTTCTTCATCGTGACCCACTCCTGGGATTTTTAGAGCCATAATTTGCTCAGCTTTCTTAATATCCACCTGATGGGCTAAACTAATCCACTTCAAATCTTTATTCAGTTTATCAAGAATGGCCTTAGAATCAATTCCTAAGATAGTTCCTAGTTCGATAGAAATCTCTTCTTTTGTTCTTTTTAATTGCCCTTTACTGATCAAATCACTTAAGATTTTAGGATCTGCGTAAATTTCTTTGACTGGAATACTTTGAGCTAAGACATTGCCCTGAGCGTCATAGATAGTCCCTCTATCCGGCGGTAGACTTTGATCGGTTGTTCGACGCTCAATTCCTTTGGCCTTGAGGTCTGGCGCTTGAACAACTTGTAATAATACGAGCCGACCCAAAACAAGTAGGATCCCCAATAACAATACCACTTGAACCCATCGATCCCGAGAAAAATACTTCGTACGGTTGCTCATTTTCCAAACTGCGTCCCTTCTTTATCCACTTTGAAGACAAGCACTACTATAAAAGTGGGAGTTCTATGTTCTACTTCACTCTCCTAGCTTTATTATAGCATCTAACCACGTCGTTCCTAGTCCTATCATAAAAGAATAAATTACAAAGCTTAAGCGCCAGATGAGCAATTCTTTAGTTTAATTCAGAAAGAGAACTCACGTTTTCTTAACTAACGATGGCATTTTTAAAAGCCACCTTGCTAAGAAACCGCAAGCTCTTGACTGTATTTTGTCCCCTCAGAGTGGAATAATACATCGATTATGAAAGGTATATTTTTGAAAATTTGGAACACATAAGCCAATAGATAACACTCTTTAAATCGATCTTGTTAGTAAAATACTAATCATGGTTCCCATGAAAAGTCCACCTAAATGAGCAAAATTGTCAATCCCAGGCACGATAAATCCAAATGCAATATTCACTAATATAACAATGACAAGATTCATTCCTAAGCCAGACTTCCAGAGATTAGGCCGTTTATAACTATGATAAAGTAATGCTCCAAGCAGACCGAAAATTGCTCCTGACGCCCCTGCGGAAAGCGCAGGAGAAAATAAAAAGCTGGCAATTGACCCACCTAGACCTGCGGAAAAATAGACCAAGAAAAATTTACGATGCCCAAGAATTTCTTCCGTCAAGGACCCTAATGCCCTTAAAGCATATAAGTTAAAGAATAGGTGCATGACCCCAATATGTATAAACATACTAGTTATTAGCCGCCAAACTTCACCCTCTTGGATAAGGGTATTCACTTTGGCTCCGAAGGCAATCAGGACGCGTTGCTCTGTTGAACCTCCAGCAAGGGTCATCAGAACAAAAACAATAAGATTAACGACTAAAAAAGCGTAAGTAAAAAATGGCATAAAACGCTTCTCAGCATGGATTACTTGTTCGAAATCCAAAGGCTTACCACTGGCAAGTTGCTTAATCCAGCGGGGAATTATTGGGTCCTCCGAGGGAGGAAAGGGAAAAAGGTTCCCGTATCGAGTATCCCAGTACCAAAGCTGAAGATTGGGGAAACGGTGTTCCTTTAAAAGCGTGGAGTCGATCCCTTGGGGGCAAAGAACTAGGACATCAAATTTGGAAAAATCAGCAAATCTCTGAATCCACGGCTGAAAATCATCCGGGAGTTCGCTATAATCACCTAGGAAAAGTCCCCGCCGTAACGACACATGAGTCGCGCACACCCAATTTCTTTCTAGAGAATGAATTGCCCAGCCTGATTGAACGAGATTGTTGATGACGAGTTCCAACATATTAACACCTCAAGTCTTAAATCTCTCCTAAAACCCCGCGTAACAAACTGGGAATGCCATAATCATTTTTACCCGATCCATACCCTACGTTAAGCAAGGTCATTTCTGGAAAGCTAGATTGTTGAGCTAAGGCCCTTATCAGAGCAGCACCCGTCGGTGTAATCAATTCTCCTGTGATCCCTGATTCTTGGAATTTGAAGCCGCGTAAAAGTAAGAGGGTGGCCGGGGCGGGTAAAGGTAATGTTCCATGGGCACATTGCACAAAACCATGTGACCAGGGGAGTGTGGAGACGCGTATCATTTCAATATCTAACTGATCCAAAGCGATACAGGTCCCTACAATATCAACCAAGGAGTCGACTGCACCTACTTCATGAAAATGAACCTTCTCGATGGTTGTCCCGTGAACAAGCGCTTCAGCTTCAGCCAAAACATTGAAGACCTGAAGAGCATTTTTTCGAGCGCGTTCAAACAATGATCCACTATGGATCATTGTTTGAATGTCACCGAGATGGCGTTTATGTTTGTGTTTGTGTTGATGTTGATGTTGATGATCGCCGTGATTTTCTGGTATATCTTCTAAGACAACATCAATGTCTGTAGCTTGAATACCGTGGACTTGGCGAGAACTTACCTTAAGTCTAAATTCCGTTAATCCGATGGAGTGAAGTTGATTCACAATCTCTTTCGAATCTGCACCTAAAGCAAGCAATGATCCGAGGGCCATATCACCGCTGATTCCAGCAAATGTATCCCAATATAAAACTTTCAAGTCCTTGTTCCTCCTCAATTATCTCGATATTCGTCGTACAATAGCAGATGCTAAAGAGGCTGCCCCAAAGCCGTTGTCAATATTAACAACTCCGATTCCCGAGGCGCAGCTATTTAGCATACTGAGTAAGGCTGCCAAGCCTTGAAAGTGGGCACCATATCCTACGCTGGTCGGTACTGCGATCACAGGCTGCTCCACTAATCCACCGACTACACTGGCCAAGGCCCCTTCCATTCCTGCCACGACAATTAATACTTCTGCACGTTCCATCAGCTCACGCTGCCCAAGCAAACGGTGTATACCCGCTACACCCACGTCAAATAAAGTATCTACTTCGTGCCCCATATAGCGAGCTGTCAGATATGCCTCTTGTGCCACAGGCAAATCTGCGGTACCAGCCGTCATAATCAGAATCCTGCCCGGAATAGTCGGTTCAGCTAAAGGGCGAAGCAGAAGACAGCGCGCCAGGGGATCATAATGAGCATTCGGAAAATGGAGTAAAATCTTGTCCGCACTATTCTGTTCTAAACGAGTTGCCAAGACATTTTGAGACTTAGCACCTAAGTGCGTCAAAATGGCTATGATTTGATCGGGCTGTTTTCCCTGACAGAAAATTACCTCAGATTGTCCGGTTCGCAAGGCACGATGATGATCTAAGCGCGCAAATCCTAAATTTTCATAAGGAAGATCCTTTAATTGACGTAATGCCTCATCAGGGGAACATGCACCCTGCTGAACAGATTCGAGTAATGTCTTTAACGTCTCTTCATTCATTGTAAATCCTCCGCTTGGTTGGGGTTCAAGCTGCCTGAACGCAGACCCATCAAATCTAATGTGACATATCGAAAGCCTAGTTTTAAGAATGGGGTCGTAATATCTGCTAGTTCCTGTAACAGCTTCGTGAACTCACTAACTGGAATCTCAATCCTGGCAATATCGCCATGCACCCTTACCCTGTATTCAAGATACCCTTTCTGATGGAGAATCCCCTCAGCTTGCGCAATTCGTTGCAGAAGACTTGCTGTGATCTTATCTCCATAGGGGACTCTCGAGGCCAGACAAGCCATGGAGGGCTTGTTCCAGGTCGGTAAATTCCTACGTCGCGATAAAACCCTGATTTCAGCTTTTGATAGACCTACTTCCAGTAAAGGGCTAATAACATTTAACTCCTGAAGAGCAATCCGACCCGGGCGAAAATCTTGGGTATCTGAAGCATTTGTTCCCTCAATAATGGTAGCACATCCAAATTGTGCTCCGAAAATCCGGAAGGTCTCGAAGAGTTTCTTTTTGCAGAAATAACATCGATCCTTGGGGTTATCCCTGAACTCCTTTAGCGAGAGAATATCGGTGTCGATAACCGAAACAGGAAACTCAAAATCTCGAATAAGAGCCAAAGCTTCTTTTTCTTCCTGAGCAGAAATCATCGCCCCACGCGCAAAGACGGCCTGACAGTTCTTATTCAAAACCTCTTGAGCGATTGCCAATAGATACGTTGAATCCACACCTCCGGAAAAAGCAACCAAGACGTTCTTGAGAGATTTTATACGATCAATCAGTTGTAATTCTTTTTTATGAGCTTCTTCAAGTGTTATGTCCATTATCTTAATCCATCCATCCCTTCCTACCCCTCTATTCTACCCATTCGCTAAATGACTGTAAAGCTTAGAAATTCTTAACGATTACTGTAATGCAATATAATTAAAAGAGCAGGGGGCTAATAAACCCCACTGCTCTTCTTTTTCGTTGCATAATCACTCAAAAATAATAATCAACGATCACCCGTTTTTCCAAGATACGCCAAAGCCGCCTCTAGGGTATTTCCAGTCGATATTGCCAAATGGACAGCCAATGAGACAGGTTCCGCACTCCAGGCATCCTTCGTACCCTACAGCAATACGTTTTTCCTCTTCGTCCCAATCATAAACATGGGCCGGGCAAAACCGTGTACAAGGTTTATCTTGACACTGCTTCAAGCATACATTAGGATCAACGATCTTAATGTGACATAATTTATCCGTATTAAACCGCACTAAAAAAAGTTTATCATCTAATTTCATAACAGCGCCCTCCATGCCCCATAGATATCCTTAATTAAACCGCCTTTGGAACGCTTTTCGAAGGCCATCTTGATAATTTCTTTTTGGCGCTCTTTTTTAGGTGTCCCGTCCGCTGTTAGATACATCTTGACAGCTTGAGAAAATAACTTCGGATAGACTTTCAAGAGATGAGTATTATCCTCAAAGAATTTGCCCATATGTCGATAATGGTGAAGGTCTTTAAGCACGAAGGAATCCCGCAAGCGCGTTTCGTAAACCGTCATAGCTTGATCACTAACATCCCCGGTCTTAATCGCTTGAGCAGCAACTTCTCCGGCAATCTTACCTGAGATCATGGCTAGATTCGAACCCTCTCGGTTTAAGGAATTCATCAGCATCGCCGTATCCCCTACCACAAGGACTCCCTGGCGATGGAGCCTGGGAACTTGAGTATATCCACCTTCAGGTATTAGGTGAGACAAGTATTCCTTAGTCTCCCCCCCTTGAAGAAGACGTCTAACATAAGGCTTAGATTTCAGATTCTCGAGCAGATCATTGGGGGTCCAGTTATTGCGAATTAAGGGTTGTAGAATAGCCCCAACTCCGATTGAGATAGACTCTTTATTGGTATAAATAAAGCCTACTCCCATCATCCCGGCCGTTGAATCCCCATATAATTCTATCGTAGCCCCTTGTCCTTCATCAAGACAGAAGCGATCTTCTATCTTTTCTTTAGGTAAGGCGATAACTTCCTTGACTGTAACAGCCACCGATTCTGGTTTTAAAGGCTTAGCGAGCCCTGCTTTTACTGCTAAGAAGTTATTTACCCCTTCAGCAATAATCACTACTTTTGCTCCTAAATCCCCTTCAGCGCGTCCAGTACGAACTCCAACCACATCGTCGCCTTTGTATAAGAGATCTTCAACAATCGTTTCCGGAATAATCATGACTCCTGCTTTTTCAGCTTGTTGCGCTAGCCAACGATCAAATTTCACTCTAAAAACAGAATGCGCATTATAGGGTTCACTGGCCCAGGCAGGGTCTCGATATCCCGCTAAGATCGACTCATCCCCGCTTAACATGGCAATTCGTTGTTCTATGATCGGACGCTCTAAAGGTGCCTCTTGCCAAAAATCAGGCACAACTTGGCTGGTTGCTTTTGTGTAAAGGATACCGCCCATTACGTTCTTAGTTCCTGGATAATCTCCACGTTCAATTACGACTGTCTTCATGCCAGCCTGAGCAGCACTGAGCGCGGCAGACAGGCCAGCAGGACCGCCTCCAACGACGATCACATCAAAGTTTTCCATGTTTGCCCCTCCTTAATTTGCCACGCCGTGCTGAAGGCGTTTCTTGAATTCAGCAGTTAGTGCCGGTACTATTTGGAAAAGATCGCCAACGATCCCGTAATTGGCTACTTTTAGAATTGAAGCCTCGGGGTCATTGTTGATGGCAATAATGAAGTCAGAGGTTTCCATCCCGACTAGATGTTGAATTGCCCCTGAAATTCCAATGGCAATATAGACTTTTGGACGAACCGTAACCCCTGATTGCCCTACTTGTTGATCATGAGTCAGCCAGCCTGCCTCCACTGCTCCACGTGAACCAGCAATTGTAGCCCCTAAGACCTCTGCTAATTCTTCGGCAAGTACCATGTTCCTTTTAGCTGCTAGACCCAGACCAACTGCAACAATGATTTCGGCCTTATCCAAGAAAGCACTCTTAGCGTCTGAGGAGATAAACTCGAGGACTTTTGTCCGAATATTAGTTTCATCAAAAAGAATTTCCTCATGAATGAGTTCACCTTCACGACCATCAACACGCTCAGGCATTGCCATAACTCGTGGGCGAACCGTCGCCATTTGTGGTCGGCTGGAACGGCAGAGAATTGTGGCCATAATATTTCCCCCGAAGGCGGGACGGGTCTGTTGAAGGAGTTTCGTCTCTGGGTCAATACCAAGAACTGTACAGTCCGCAGTTAAGCCAGTTTGCACTCTAGTAGCTATAGCCGGAAATACATCTCGCCCCATAGACGTGGCACCCATTAAAATAATCTCAGGTTGATATTTTGTAACGAGACTCGTTATTGCTTCAGCATAAGGCTCCGTACGGTAATCTTT